>JAZDFP010000332.1:0-3952 GCA_043807745.1 Planctomycetota bacterium | reverse complement strand
ATCTCATCCCTGTGTTTGAGCACCTCCTTGAGATATTTGAAGGCATCAGGTGATTCCAGTATCCGGAAATATTCAAGTATTGCCAGTTTAATTTCCCAGCTGGTTTTGCTGAAGAGCAATTTAGAAGCCGGCTCCAGGCCTTCGGCGTTACGCAATTGGCTCAGTGACCTGAATGCTGAAACCGCTATCGGTGTCGGCTTCTTCTCGTTAATCAAATCAAGCAGTGTCTTGATAACCTCCGGCTTATTAATACCGCCTAAAGATTTGATGACATAAAAACGCAGTCTCCATTCTATGGATTGCTTGGTGGCATTATCAAGTATCATCTTAACCGCCTTATCCTGGGTCATCTTGCCCAAACCGCCAACACATACATCAATTACTTTAAGACTGACCGCTTCCTCTTTTTTACCGCCTTTAGCACGTGCGAGTTCATTAGAAATCTGCTTAATCAACAAATCGGTTGCGTCCGGTTCCACCTGCGGCGTAATATTGTTAATCAATTTAGAAGTTACGCTCGACCGGCTGAATTCATCAGAACTCTGTGCATCTTTCTGGAACTCATTTTTCGCCTTATCCCAATCAGGTTCGGCAAATAATGATAACGCCGAAAATAAGCAGATTGTTATGGTGATTATTGTTATTCTCATTGGGTATTATGTAATTCCGGATTGGTCTCTCTATTAATCCGGAGTCCGTCAGAGCTACTGCCTCCCGTAGGGATATCAAATATAGCGGACTTCATTTTAGAGTTTCAATGCGGTTACCATAGAGAAAAAATCTGTTTCTGTCAAGAAATTAGTAAAAGGGTTAAGCAGACCCGCCTGACCGGATGGGTAGTCAGGCGAGGATTTTACAGATTACTTCTCGGATAGGAATGGCGGTAATGTATACCGCGATAATCCAACAAAGTAGGAGAATTATTGTTTTTCCTTTACTAAGAAACCACTTTCTATATAATAACTATTCAGAAAGATTAAAAGGGAGAAAAGGATATGAGCATAGATGTTTTTGAAAGCGTCAAATTAACCCGTTTGCCCAAACTCACCCGGCTGTTTGTCACCATGTTTCTGATGATGATGACGCTGGGTTATCTATTAGCGATTGTCAATGTTAATAGTAGTTTGGGAGGAATGAGTTATGATAATATTATCCGTTACTATTTAGGTTCCAAAGAATATCCCGAAACATACCCGGGCATGGATTTCAACTGTTTAATTTCTTTCAGCCACACTCACGTAATCGCCACGGGTTTGATGCTTTTTTGCCTGGGCTTGATTTTCCAATTTACCGGTACGTTGCCGCTCTGGCTAAAGAAAATCGTTCTGGTAGGTTCTTTTGCAGCGCTTTTTGTTACGGAAGGCTCTTTCTGGCTCATCAAATATGTTACTCCGCTGGGTGCTTACCTCTTGATATTATCAGGCGTGTTTTTGGGCATTTGCATATTTTTTGAAATTGTTATCCCGCTTTATGAGATGTGGATTAAAAAAGAGACTCAGGCAAACTAATAGAACCTGTGGGAATATTCGGGACGCATCCTAATTTATCATATATTTT
This sequence comes from Planctomycetota bacterium, assembly GCA_043807745.1. Taxonomy (GTDB): domain Bacteria; phylum Planctomycetota; class MHYJ01; order JACQXL01; family JACQXL01; genus JAZDFP01. The sequence continues at coordinate 2,395 of JAZDFP010000332.1, read as the reverse complement.
TCTTCATAAATTTCTTGACAAAAGAGGGAAATAGTATATATTATCTACAGTTAGAGGCATAATAGTATTGCCTAAACTAAAAATATAATAAACAAGTTTATCAAAAAAGGAGGTATGGATTATGAAAAAATGGCAATTAGTCCTGACCTTAACAATGGTATTATTCCTTTGCAGTGGCGTATTATTTGACAATTGTGTGAGTGGCTGAGGGGGTGCGAAAGGTGGAGGTGCTCCGCCGACTACAAATGGAATGGTTAATGGGCTCATAGAAAACGCAAGTATACTCATAAGGGATGCAGAAAAGACCAATAACCCTGATGCTTTATGGGAGCATTGCGAACTAATGTTGAAAAAAGCTTATGATTTGACCATGATTTGCAACAAAAAGTTATCCGTAAAAGATGCAGACCGCACCGCCATATTGGAGGAAACAGTCAAACCCACTATCAAATTAATAGAGAAAATTTTGGAGATAGCCGAGAAGTGTTTAAGCGGAATACAGAACCCTTCCGGCAAAGTATCAGTAGCTTATATCTGTCCGAAGTGCACTGAAATTCAGGAGCAGTCCGGCAAATGTCCCAAATGCGATGTGGTTTTAGAAAAGCAAATTGATTATATCTTAAAGATGTCCGACAAATTATTAAAAGAAATCAAACCCGAAAATGCCGATTCGCTTATGACCACTTGTGAGCAGATGATGAAAAAGGCAGTAGCGAAGATTAAAAAATGCAGTAGTATGCGGGCTGAGGATAAACCATTGACTGCTGAAATAGCGCAAGCAGCAAAAGATTCAATTGAACTGGTAAAAAAATCAGTAGAAGTTAGCAACAAATATCTGTCTCTTTCGCTGGAAATTAAAAAGTCAGAGCAAAAACCAACAGACGGAAAACTCGGTACTGAGAAGCCAGAGCCAAAGCCAACAGACGGAAAATCCGGTGCTGAAAAGAAATAGGCAAGGCAGTGGAAATATAAAAGGGCGCTCTGAGGGCAAATCAGGGTGCCCTTATTTTTTATTCTCTGATTGTTGTCCTATCTGATAGGCTCTAATATTGTATACTAATGTGAATACGGACAAGGTATCATCATTTGAAATCATGGGCAAAACGTACGCCGAGGGAACCACACATCTGCGAGGGCAACTGCCATCCGCGATTGGTTGAACGTTGGTAGACTGCCTCCTGAAACCAAGCACCGCCGCGCAACGCACAGGATTGCTCGTCGTCCGGTCCGTCCGGCCCTTTTGGATTTTCCTTAGGGCTGTTCTGATAATAAGTCTCGTCATACCAATCCTCACACCATTCCCAGACATTGCCCATCATGTCGTATAATCCGAATCCATTCGGCTTCTTCTGCCCAACCGGATGATGACTGCTTCCTTCCTGTGCATCATTATACCACATATAATTCTCGTTTTCATAATCACCCCAATAATATTTCGTAGTCGTTCCTGCCCTGCAGGCATATTCCCACTCCGCCTCGGTCGGAAGCCGTAATCCCGTCTTCTTGGCAAAATCCAGGCAATCCTCCCATGAAACACAATGCACCGGGTTATTATCTCCCTTAAACTGTGAGGGATTATTCCCCATTATCTTCTCCCAGACGCTTTGGGTGGTCTCGTATTTAGCCATAAGGAAATTGCTGATAATTACATCGTGGATTGGTTTTTCATCATCATATTCGTCACTACCCATTTTGAATCGGCCGCCCGGTATAAGCACAAAGACCATTCCGGTTGCCTCGTGCCGGTATTCTTTATAGTTCTGCGGATTGGTACCGATGAAGGTCATTCCTTTGATTTCCGTTTGGGCTGATGTCGCGGGTTGAGTGGTTGAAGAATCAGGTATCTTAGATGAAGAAACACAGGTTAGATAGGAAACACTAATCATGATAATAAAGATGCCAATTACGAGCAGAATTAGGAATTTGGATTTAAGCATATAAATACCTCCTTAAATAAGGTTCTTCCGACAATTTAGTGGGTTAATTTACAATTTTCTTGTTCATTATGCCTTATATCTCAATAAAATAATCTATTACCTCCGACGGGAAATGTCTCTTATGTAATGCAAGATATCGACCATCATTTTCACTAGACCAATAATAATAAGAAGCAATATGAGTATTACGATTATAGCAAGTATAGATTCCCCACTTGGTATCTTTGGTGCATCTGACATATCGTTAAATGGCCACGGTAAAGAAGTTGGACCTCCTAAAACTGGAATGAGGAGAATTAAAAGCCCTGCTTCTGTTGCACATAGGACAAAAATAAGAAAACCATAGATGCATCTTAATATCTTAAAATAAAGGATTCTTTCAGAGGAAGACAATATCTCCGACCTTTTCTGAATTGTCTCTACAGCGTACTGTTTCATTTTATCCAAAATCTTTTGTA
>JAZDFP010000331.1:0-6212 GCA_043807745.1 Planctomycetota bacterium | reverse complement strand
AACTGCCCGAGCTTGAAATCAGCCAGCACCTGTTCCCAGACTCCTTCCGCTTCTCCCACGACGACGGAATCCGCATACTGAAGCGCCTCGTCCGGCAGAAGAGTCGGATGGACCCCGCCCAGCACAACCTTTTTACCGCGCTTCTTAAACTCCTGTGCCAGCGCATAGGCTCTCGGGGCGTTGGCAGTCATACAACTGATACCCACCAAATCGCAAGGTTCATCCGGATTGATTTCTTCCAGTTCTTCTTCCACGGTCGTCACTTCATATTCCGAAGGAGTCAGTCCCTCTAAGATATGAAGTGCCAGTTGCGGAATCATCAATCCATCCGGGGTCTTGATATCCGGGGCGATGCTTGGAGAAATTAATAATATTTTCATAGGTGTGATATCGGAAATATCCTGATGCTTTAATGAGGTATTTTTACTGTTTATATACGGTTATGATGAATAAAAAATCTCTGTAAGTCAAGAAAATAGTAAGCGGATTTTACTGATTTAGCCGATTTAATTATCAGTTTAATCCGCTTTATCCGCTAAATCCGCTTACTCTTTATACATTCCCATACTGCAAGAAAAATTAGTAACCAGATTAAGCATATTAAAATAATATGATTCAGTAAACTCATCCCTCTCAAAATTTGTCCTTGACCATCCTACGCCTTCGGCTACTGAATGGAATTGTCCTGCATCTTGCGAATTTCCGACACAGATTATTGAACAAGTATTCCGAAGTCCCAGAAGGACGAAGGATACCTTGACAAATCTATCTGGGAAAATATAATGAATCAGAACGATAGAGAAGATATATCCCTACGTAACACGATACTGAATTTATTGAAATGAGTATCGTGTCCCCGGAATTCACCGGAATTCAGGTAAACGTTATGGAAAAAGATTTTGATAAGCTCATAGGCGGAATTATGGCATTTCTTCTAGGCGGATTTGTGGCTATTTACTGGAGAAGAATTAGAGATTTTTTCCTGTCTCGTCATAAAACTATTTGGGGAAGCATTATAAAGAGACCAATTAATGTTACCAAATGGGATTTCTGGCTTGCTACTATTTTTATTCTGGTATTGGGAATAGGACTTCTTACAAGCGGAATTTATTTATTGTATTGTGTCTGTCAAGAATATCTCCTAAAGTAAGCAAATAATTATATACTGTAAAATAATGTAATTTGTTTCTTATAACGATACTGCAATCCTCCAATGCACCGGAATATGACTCGTAAGCACGGGAATATAACTTGTAGCGATGTCACTACAACTCGAGTACTAAGGGGGACACTTCGAGTACTAAGGGGGACACTTCCCATCGGTTAGAATGCTTGATTTGACAAGGTTGCAGCGCGTAGTTTTCTAAAAATAGAGGTAAGGGAGGGAATTATATGGCTTATAAATCATTCAAGGGTAAGTGGCAGGCATTTGGTGATAAACCCATCATCAGCATCCTCTAACAAAATGAGATAATTTGCCACAGAGGCACAGAGACCACAGAGGATAAAATATTTATAAAGAGACCAGGAAATCAGGATTTTTTCCTGTTTTCATGGATTCCTCATGTACTATCTGGTGATATCCGGTGACACATGATATCCGGTTATCCGGTGACACACCATCCGTGATAAGTCGGTATCTAAACTAGTTTTAGCCCGTCTTTTTCCCACAACAAAACCGACCCCACTCTTCGGGTGGCATCCACCCATTCCGGCACTATGAGCCACCCATTCAGACGCCAAGAACCACCCATTCAGACGCCAAGAGCTACCCATTCAGACGCCAAGAACCACCCACTCAGACGCCAAGAGCCACCCATTAAGACGCCAAGAGCCACCCATTCAGACGCCAAGAGCCACCCATTCAGACGCCAAGAGCCACCCATTAAGACGCCAAGAGCTACCCACTCAGACGCCAAGAGCTACCCATTGGTAGTACGGAAGTGGGGTAGGGGGTACTACCCCCTGGGTGAGTAGTAGGTAGGTTTAGCACTTTTCGACTTTATTTTTGTGGTGAAAAGCGTCATATTCCCTTTATTTTAATAACTATATGTATAATATATGATTATATACGTTTTATATCTGATTATGTGGTAAATATGACATTTAGACTTGACAGTCAACTCTGTTTGTCATAATATAATGCCAATTTGAGGAGTACTACCTATGTCAAAGCGACAGATTTTTATCAAACTTAGTCCGTCGGAATTAAAAAGTTTACAGGAAGTTATGAGTAATATGGCCCGGGAGAAAAAATACCGGGCTAGATTAAGGTTGTTATTTTATAATATATTTTTTCAGTTTTTCCTTAAGCCCTTCGCGTGCCCGCCAGAGAATGGATTTTACAGCCGAGACCGAGAGTTTCATCACTTTGCCAATCTCTTCATAAGATAATCCTTCATACTTGTCCAGAATCACGGCAATCCTCTGTTGGGGAGGTAATGATTCTATTGCTGATTTTACATCCTGTTTGATTTCCATATTCTCGCTATTTTCTATCGGTTCATTATTGATTGCCGGACCCAATTCATCATTAAAATCTATTGTCTTAGTTTTATGGCGAATAGTATTCCTAATCTCGTTCAAACACAGATTATGCACTATGGTAAACAGATAATATTTAAATGGAGTAATCGGTTTATATTTATCCTTTGACTTATATATTCTTAAGAATACTTCCTGCGCCATATCTTCAGCAAATGCGTGGTCTCCGATATAACGAGCAATAACATTAACAACCATCTGCTGGTATTTCTTAAAGAGCGTATTAAAAGCGACTTTACTGCCCTTCTGGAACTCTACCATCAGGAGAGCGTCTTCGTCAGGAACTAATGGTTTTTCGTTAGTCATTATAATTTTAGTAAGATGATTAAGCAGATATTACGGATTAATCCGATTAATATTGTTTCCGCTAAATCAGTCAAATCCGTTTAATCAGCTTACTTATTGTTCGTGTTTATATTTTCTTATAGTCTGGACAAATAATTTATCTGCTTTAGCAGAGAATATTTCCAGCGGAGAGAACCCTTTCTTCCAAGCAAGTATAAAAACCATACCGCACATTGCAATGGTTATAACGAAATTCTGCCAGCCGTTTAATTCCCATTGGTATCTCCAGGTCAATTGCATTGCTGACGAAAAAGGGAATAGATATGGAATGGACCATTGGTAGCCCTCCGGTCCCCGTGCACCTATTAAATCACATAACAGGTGAATATGAAAGACTATTAAGAAGATAAAAGCCGTAAGTAATTTCTTTTTGGCAAGTAACAGCATTGCTAATAACCCCACGATTGCTGCGCTGATATTATGAGCAAGTTGATGGTGATAGTTAGAATAGAAATTCAATGGTTTTTCGGTGTGTCTTGTGGCTAACTCAAATACAATACCCAAGCCGTCTATATCAGGCAGTAATCCTCCGAGTGTAATTAATATCCTATCTCGTTTTTCGGCAGCACTCAGGGCGGATATATTCCAACTAATCAAGAAGTGAGTTATTGGATTCATTTGTCTTTATGCCCATATTCAGAACCTTTCTTATCCTCCGGTTTCTGAGGATTGATATGCCAATACCATATTCCATCTTCTAAAACCCATCTATGAATTTGAGGTATTATCTTGTAATCATCCTTAGATTTAGATGGCTGTTTAATATTATAAAAAGAAATATTTATTTCTACGTCAGCATTGATAAATGGAATTTCTATGGATGGCTCTTTTATTTTTATATCTACTATTTTAATATCATTAAGTCTATTGCCGAAAACCTCATATAATTGATGTATCTTTCTTAAATATTCCGCCACTAACAATCTAACTTTTTCCTCAGGTATCTGTTTAGATTTTGAAATATGGATATAAGTCCTTATTTGTTCGTAATTCTTATCCACGAGAAATTGATAACACTCATTACAACGTTTAAGAAGTTTATTCTTGAGATGTTCTCTTTTTTGCTCAGGTGAAACCTGTCCGTTATCAGCCAAATTAGATTTTGTCCGTGATGTATTCGGCTGTTTATTTTTCTTTATGCCGGAAATTATAATTATAACGACTATGGCAAGAATAGCCGCAGTAATAATCATCTTCCTGTTAATAATCTTTTTGGTCCCTAACGGGACTACTTCCTTGATGCTCGCCCCGGAAGGGGTAGGTTTAACATTATGACCTGAAGAAATCACGGTTTGAGTCGATGTTATTCCGGTTGCAATCTCGTTAGAACATATATTAATATCGTTAATTAATTCTTCGGTGGACTGATAACGATTCACTGCATCTTTTTCCAGCATTTTATTGATGATACGGCTGACGCTTTCAGGGATTTCAGGATTAAAATTACGAATAGGAGTGGGTTTTTCGTTAATATGTTTCAAGATAATTGATACGGTGCTATCGCCGTCAAAAGGTCTCCTGCCGCTAATCATATAATATAGAGTAACGCCGAGTGCATAGATGTCAGCCCGCCCATCAACCTTCTGTCCCTGCGCCTGTTCCGGTGAAAGATAATACGGCGTCCCGAGTATATCCCCTGTCCGTGAAAGATGACTGGCTACATCTAATACCCGCGCCAGCCCGAAATCCATAAGTTTTATTTCACCATTACTATTAATCATTATATTTTCGGGCTTGATATCACGATGGACAATACCTTTCTGATGTGCAATGGATAAAGCAGAAGAAACGTCCTTAACAATTTTTAGTGCCTCTAATAGATTTATTTTCCCTTCTCTTTTTATCTTGCCTGCCAGACTTTCGCCATCAACATATTGCATTATAATAAAATAGAAGTCTTCATGCCTGGCGATGTTATAGATTTGAACGATATTGGAATGTTCTAATTGAGCGGCTGAACGGGCTTCACGGATAAATCTCTTTACCCTTTCCTCTTCTTGTGCAAAAGAAGGAGGCAATATTTTAACAGCGACATTTTTATTTAAAGCGAGATGATGCGCCAGATAAACGGCCCCCATCCCCCCTTCGCCAATCTTTTTAATAAGGCGGCAACCGCCAAATACCTTACCGGTCAATGAATCTTTATCTTGAATATTACTTTTTATTTCGTTCATTTATTATGTTTTCTACTTTAAAAGCCTCGTTAAAGTCATACCTATCCTTAAAATCATCTTTAGAATCATCCTCTGTCTTGCCCAGCAACCCTGCATCAACAAGATTAAACACTATCTCACCAAAATCATCGGTCCGGTAAACCCCCCACTTGTTAAAGACCATCTTGGCCAAGGGACCGAATTGTTGTAATGCATAATTATGAATCCCATCAAGTAATTCACCTCCGCTGATATGACGGTGTTTACCAATTTGTTTAAGCGTATATTCTAACGCCTCAAACACAAAGTTATATGCCTCGCGCTGGTAACGAGAATCATTCTTTAATATTTCATCTATTAAATCATTATTCATAATTAACTAACTCACCACAAAGATACTAAATACGCAGAGAATTTATACTTTCCTATACCACAAGAAAAAAGAGGAACACGAATGATACGAATAGAACGAATCTCACGAATATTCTTTTGGGGATAGGAACATTAAGTGGTAATTTTTTATTCGTATCATTCGTCTTTATTCGTCTTATTCGTGTTTATATTTCTATTCATCTATTCGCGGAAAAAGCGGATTGCCTTTATTTATCTTCGTATCCGGAATTATCTGCCCGAATATAAGACTCTGCGGAATAGACACTTCTTGTTCGGCAACGCCCAGCTGCTTCCTGATTGATTCACAGGTTGCAGGCATAAAAGGCATTAGGTATACCGAAATAATCCTGATTATTTCTGCCAGCGTATATAAAACAGTATTTAAGCGAGGTGATTTCTCTTTAGCCAGCACCCATGGTTTGATATCGTCAACATATTTATTAGCCAATCTCACTATCTCCCATATTTTTTCCAATGCCAAACTAAATTGAAAATGTTCCATATGCCCCATAATAATATCCTGTAATGATAGAATGGTCTTCTTTAAAGATTCATTTGAATTATCTGCACTATCTTGAGCTGGTACTTTCCCATTATTATATTTTTCAACCATTGTCAGGGTTCTCAGAATCAGGTTACCAAGTTCGTTGCCGAGTTCATTGTTATAACGATTCAAAAGCGCCGAGAATGAAAAATCGCCATCCTGCCCGAAAGGTATTTCACGCAGTAAAAAATAACGCAAACTATCAACCCCGCACATAAACCCGGAATTCGGGG
>JAZDFP010000330.1:0-4280 GCA_043807745.1 Planctomycetota bacterium | reverse complement strand
TCATTATGTTCTCTTTCTTTTTCCGGTTCCCCTAAGTTATCACCTTGCGTGGCGCGACACCATCCATCATCACCTTATATTCCTTTATGGAGCCTCAATCCCATTGACCCGCATGCCCTGTTTCAGGCATACCCCAAGGGACATCTGCCCCTCCATATATATGAACGTTTGAGAGGGGCGGTTTACTGCATTGCCATACCCTGAAATCCAAGTCTGAAGCGGTTTTGCGGTCATCCGCCCCCACATATATAAACGTATAAAACGGCAAAAGGTTGCGATTATTTATGATTTTGCAGAAGATTAGGTGTAAAAAGGGGTGTGTCTTGCCTGCCACTATCTTGCACTTGTTTATTTGCTTTTAACCGGTGGAATTTTCGCTTCATAGAAATTCCGGGGACACCTTCCTGATGCGAGTAAATACCATCTATACTAGGTGTCCTCCCGGAATTATGTGCCCAGACCCACGGTTTTTGCTTCCCTTACTTTTTGTGTTTAATGCTGATGGAATGCAATCCTAATTTACCGTGTTTGTGGGATTTCTTCTTTACTACTTTCTTTGCCATTTTCTTAATCACCCCCTCTCTTGAATTCCGGGGACAGCATACTCAATTAATTAGTTCGGGGTATACCCTTTATTTTATTTTACCTTCAGTTGGACTGGAGGCATCTGCAATAAAATATTTCTTGGGGATTCTGCCTGAAAGATATGCCAATCTGCCTGATTCGCAGGCGAGTTTCATAGCCCGCGCCATACTGACGGGTTCTTTTGCCAGAGCAATGCCGGTATTAAGCAATACGCCATCTGCCCCTAATTCCATTGCTACGGCAACATCCGAGGCAGTCCCCACTCCGGCATCCACTATCACCGGCACTTTGAGGCGACTGATTATTATCTGTATATTCATCGTGTTAATGATGCCAAGACCGGAGCCAATCGGAGCACCAAGCGGCATTACGCAAGACGCTCCGGCTTCTTCCAATCTCAAAGCCGTAACTAAATCATCAGAACTATACGGCAGGACAGTAAAACCCTCCTTGACCAGTATTTTGGTGGCTTCAATCAAGCCGTTTAAATCGGGATAGAGTGTCTTTTCATCGCCGATGACCTCAAGTTTAATCATATCGGATAGACCGACCTCGCGGGCAAGCCGTGCCGTGCGAACGGCTTCATCAACCGAATAACAACCGGCGGTATTGGGCAGTATTTTATAGAGTTTCGGGTCAATATAATCCAGAAGTGATTCCTTTGATTTATCAGTGAGATTTACTCGTCTGACAGCAACGGTAACGCAATCTGTGCCTGAGGCTTCAAGGGCTTGTTTCATTAACTGAAAAGAGGAATATTTGCCGGTGCCGACAAACAGGCGCGACTTAAATTCATATTTGCCGATTTTTAATTTGTCATTCATATTAATTGGCCTCATGTACTTTTAACTAAACTTCTTTAAATATTTCCATAAAAGAAAGATTTAATCCCGTATAAGTTATCATGTGTGGAATAATATGCCACGAATAGATGTTTGGGTCTATGACCTAAATTAATTTAACGAAATAAATTAACTAATAGTACCTTCTTCATAGATGTCCCATTTATTTAATACTTTCTTCTTTGATAACTAAAGTTACATCGCAGGTATATGGGAGTTTTTGTCTTATTTCATAAAAACTACTTCTCATGATTTTAGGAGAGATTCCTATTCCGATTTCACCACAGTGTCCCGAAACAACACTTCCATACGGTAGTATCAATTCGCCTGCACCTCTACTTTGTCCGTACTCATATTTCATAGACCAAATTGCATTAATTGACTTGTATTTAAATAAGTCATCATTAGTAATTCTATCAAAGAAGACCTTGAAATGAAAATCTATATCCGTTATGTCAAATCCGATTCCTCCGGGAATAGAAACGGTTTGCGTAAAACGAGCAATAATAGAACCATCTTCTTGTTTTTGACATGCCTCCTTGAAAGAAAATTTATAAATATTTGGAATTGATTCAAGTATGTCGCTGGTAAGAACTTTCCGATTAGGTAATTCCGGTAAGGGTTCAATAACCCAGGAATCGCCATATAGAGCGTCAAGCAGATAAAGAGCGTAAAAATTGCATCCTGAACAAAAAGCCCAGTCTTTTTTGCCGTTACTATCAAGGTCATGGACGAGAAATTTGCCGTTAAAAAAAGTGTCGCTAAAGACATAATCTAAAAGCGCATGAGCCCTTTTATAATAATAATCTTCCTTAGTTAATTTCGCCATATTAACAAGTGCCTGTGTAAAAGCCAGATGACTTGAAAGGATCTGCGGTATTCCGTTGGGGAAATTGAACCTGCTCTGTACTTCATCAAAATTGGGTAAGGCTGTTTCGAGAGTCTTTCGTGCCGACTCTATATCCTTTTCGTTTCTTGATGCCAGCGCTATAGCGCTAAGAGCTAAGGATTTAAGGTACTGGTCTTCGGGAATAGTTCCAATCTTTAGGGATAATATACGGGCCAGTTCTAACTTATCGCCGAATTTATCAGGGTCAAGTCGGTACAGTTCCGCCAAAATAACTACCAACCCGCAGCGTTCACGTGTGTCCAGATTAAGATGCTCAATTTCAGGGATACCCTTATTGAGAATTTTCAAGAACAGACCCATATGGTTCCGAGAACCGTCTATCATCCCTGAAACCAACAAAGCCGGAGTGCCATTAAGTAGCTCACTATCAAAATCGCCCCCAAAAATAGATGAGATAACAGATTTAACCGTTCTGCTATATTGATAATCAGCCGTTACCCGACCTATTTGAATAATGTCGTCACGATTACGACGCAAGCCGGCTCGCAAGCCGAATTGAGTCGCCCATATTGTTGTACATCCTGATGATACTTCGTTAACCCACACCCCCTGTGTTGTACCACACTCCGTTATCAGATTGGTAATGATAATATTCGCTCTGGAACTTATTGGTGCAGGAACAATATGTTCATTAAGCGGCATTCTTTTAACGTAGAAACAACTGAATGCACTTATAATTATGACAATCGTTACCAAGATAGTCACCATTACCCTTAACAATTGCTTTATCATGATTTTCCCCATATACAAACCTTCTTATTTAATCCGAAATCCGTTATATCAAACAGAGAGAAAAGGTAAACAAGTTAATCTAACACTAAAAAAGTAGTAACCCAATGGGTGTCCCTTACGGGATACTATTAAATAGAATACCGTTAGGTAAAAGTAAAAACCGATTTAACAGGGACTTGGACACGTTCGGTCGTTTGAAGCGACCTCAGTGTAAACGAGACTCGGAAGAGACTAATTTAAGAGGTTTTTAGGGGTTAAGTCCCATAAAAGTTTCTTAAAGTCCCTGTTGAAATGGCGGATTCCCTATTATATTTATCCTCCACCTACAAAGGATATAATTTCTATCTTATCGCCTTCTTTTAAGTGTTTTGTATCATACTCTTTTTTAGGAACCACTTCAAGATTCAATTCTACTGCTACTGTCTCTGAATTAAGTTTTAAGGCATCTAAAAATGTCTTAACGGTTAAGCCTCCGGTAATTTCTTTTAGAGTCCCGTTAACGAATATTCGCATATAATTAGTAATTAGTAAACGGATTAAGCAGATTCTGCTGATTTAGCAGATTTGTTATACTATCTCACTATCCAATCCGCTAAATCTGTTTACCTCTTTGAAATCCCATTATTTCAGAATAGATATTATTTTAACTTGCTCTTAATCAGGTGAGAAAAATGATTTAATGCCTCGTTTAATTTATCTACCCTTTTGCCGCCGGCCTGGGCGAGGTCTTTACGACCGCCGCCGCTTCCTTCAATTATAGGTGCGATTTCTTTTATTATTGTTATGGCATTAAAATCTTCCTTGCATAGTTTCGGCGTCATCATTAATATCAGATTAACTTTATTGTCTTCGGCTGTTCCTAAAAGAGTTATTACTGATTCCCCGCTGTTTCTAAGATAGTCGCTGATTATACGCAGGTCGTCTATCGTCTTGTTTTCCAATACCTCGGCAATCAGTTTAATGCCGCTACCCGCGCCCGGAATAGAAGTTGCCCGTTCCAAAAGCGTCAGGGCAATTTGATTATTTTCCTGTTTATGATATTGCAAGATTTTATCCCGGACGGATTCGAGTTCTTCCTGAACCTGTTTAATCTTATGCGGTATTTGATGAACGGTTGTCTGCAATAAATGAGCGCTCTGGGATAAAATCTTTTCGTATTCCTGAACCTTTTTCAGCGCCTCCTTACCGGTAACCGCCTCAATTCTTCTTGT
>JAZDFP010000329.1:0-17690 GCA_043807745.1 Planctomycetota bacterium | reverse complement strand
CGGTTACGTCAACTCCCTTATTTACCTTTGCAGTTGTCGGCGATACGCGTATTAATAGCGCAAAACCTGATACGACCCGGTTGAATATTGTCAATAAAATAGCAGAATTAAAACCGGCTTTCGTGGTCAATACCGGCGACCTGGTATTCAACGGAGGTGACCGGGATGACTGGAAGGGGTTTGATAAATTAAATAAGGTCTTTAGAGACAATGCTATTACGTATTATCCGGCTTTGGGTAATCATGATTATCGGGGAGATGACGGCGAAAAAGATGCGTTAAACAACTATTTCCAACGTTTCCCCCAGATTAACCGGCAGCGCTGGTATGCCTTTACCCATACCAATTGCGCATTCATCGTGCTTGATACCAATTTCTCGGATTTGTCTAAAGAACAAATCAAGCAGGAAACCAATTGGCTGGGCGAAACCGTTGCCAAATATCAGGCAGACAAAGATATCTCATTCATCTTTGCTTTTTTCCACCATCCGCCCTATACCAACGGCACTTCGCATAACCCGGATGAAGCAGTCCAGCAGAAATTCGTGCCGATATTTGCCAAATCATCTAAGATTAAATTTGTCTTCGCCGGCCATGTCCATACCTACGAACGTTTCCGCATGAACAACATAAATTATATAGTTACCGGCGGCGGAGGCGCATCGTTGGCGAGTATTCTCAGCCCGGAGAAATGGCGTTTTAAGGATGAATATGATAAAAACGGAGACAAACCGCGCGGCTATAATTTCTGCCAGATGATAATTACCAATAATTCTGCGGAGTTACGGACATATCATTTGATTACACCTAAAAAGAATGAGTGGGCTATTAACGAGACATTAAAAGAGCCGTTGCCGGAAACAAGAAATTCACCGCAGAGACGCTAAGAATTCCGCGCTATTTTTCGTTCTTTTTAATCTGCTCTTCGTATTTTTGCTTTATCTCATTTATGTATTTATCATACATCTGTTTTACTTCGTCTATTTGCTGTTTGACATCTTCTATTTGTTTTTTATGAGCCTGTTTTGCTTCGGTTATTTGCTTATCATACGCCTGCTGTAATTCGGTGATGTGTTTTTCATACATCTGTTTCAGTTCGGTTACGTATTTTTCGTACGTTTGCTTGCGTTTTTCATCTACCTGAACCGCATTATTCCTTTCGTTTTCCAGTAATTTTATTTTATTCTGACCTGTTTTGTGGATTATTATCAAACACGCCACCAGCGCCACAAGTATAATGCTTTGAAATATTAATATAACCCTAATCATTTTCTTTCCTCTCCGCCGGAGGCGGCTCTGCCTTCAGGCATTGATTTCTTTAATGTATTTTGCCGGTTAAATTCAAGCCGACAATCCCGATAATAATCAGTCCGAGCGAGATGAACTTGATTGCCGTGGCCGGTTCTTTGAATAAACCGATGCCGATAACCCCGATACAAGCCGTGCCCAGTCCGGACCAGATTGCGTAAGCCACACCGATATCAATCTTCTTTATGGCGAAGGTCAGGAAAATAAAACTCAGGGCATAAAAAATAAACATTGCAATGGACGGCATTAATCTGGTAAATCCGTTTGATAACTTCATAGAAGTCGTGCCTGAGACTTCGAGAATGATGGCCATAACTAAATATAACCAGTGCATATTTATCGGCTTCATTTTTCTTTCTTATTTCATCTTCGCCTGTTTTCCTTATCCTAACTTTATCAAATAATAGTTAATGTAACAACTAAATATTTAGATTATAAAATATAGTACGAAATCAATGGCTGATTGCCAAATCCGGAGATAAAAAAAGGAGCCCCGAAAGATTCAGGGCTCCTTGATTTGTGTGATTGTTCACAATTAGAAAGAGATACCGATAGCTATGCCCAGATAAAAGCCACCTAAATCATTCACCTCTTTGGTGAAATCGGTAGCCGCACCGTCAGGGTCAACCGGTGTAATCATTAATGAGCGATAGCCCAAGGTAGCTGTGAAATCGCTTTTTAGTTTGTCACCGCCGGAAAGAATAGACCATTGAACAAAAATATCAGCCGTCGGAACGTTATCAACAAACCCGGCCAGGGCCAGAGTTCCCGTAACATCGGCCATTCCTAAATTCAGTCCGACATTTACCTTGTCGGCTATTTTGCGGGTTACCTGAATTCCGCTGATACTGATATCAACCGGTACTATGGTTGCTGCACCACCGTTAGCATTATGCGTTAAATTAAAACCTAATCCCTCATTATAAAATCCCAATGTCGAGCTGGAATCTACCGGCACTTTAACAACCATGTAATTACCGGTTCCGTTCTCTCCGGTTTTTTCCCTGGTGTTATAGGAAAGAACACCCAGGTCAAACCCTATGTTTTCCGCTTGCGCCATCACAGGGGCAAGCACTATGATTGCCAAAACTGTGATTAACAGTTTTTTCATAGTCACACTCCTTCTTTGGGCGTTATTAATTCACCTCTGTTACCTCGTCACAGAAGCTGGTTCTGCCCGGGAACCATTTGATTAAACAAATTAGTTTAAGTATGAACGAGGTGTCATACTTTAATTATTTTCTTATATCAAAACAATTTTAACATAATTAGTCAAATAAAATACAATTTTTCTTAGAAATTTCAAAGGGGCAAGCAGATTTAGCGGACATGGAGTGTCATTCTAACCCCACGGGGGAAGAATCTCTAACCATTAGTAATAGACCCTTCGTCCAGCCCGGGCGAGACTCAGGGTGACCGCCTACGGCAGTCATCTGCTTAATCCGTTTACCAATTAATTTATTTATTGTATCAGGTTCAAACCGATTTCATTGTCAAATGCACGGGTGATTTTGGTTTTTAGATTCGTCAAAGTAATTTCGCAGGTCACTGCCACGATTGCCTCTTTAAGATGACCGCCGTAGCAAAGCATATCTTCGGCGCTTACGTTAATATGGCTGTGAATCACGACTTCCCCGTCTTTTCTGGTAATATTGCCCATTAAACTGACTATTTCCAGAGCGCCGGTCATCTGTTTGTAACTGTAATGTTTCTTGACCGGGTCAAAATGTGCCATCTCCACCTGATTTATCGCGCCGATAGCATTAAAACAGCCGGACAGAATATTCTCTTTCTTGCAGAATTCAGTCAGTTTCTCAATCACCTTCTCGCCCTTGGCCAGCACAATTACCCAATTATCATTACTTTTATGGCATTTCATATTTATCGTTTTCCCATCTCAGGTACGGGCGTTCAATTATTTATTATCCGGTTTTTTACCGTCTTTTTTATTGTCGGGCACAAAATTCAGCGAGAGTTTCATTCCGCATAAATTGGCTTTGGCTTTTAATAATGTCCCGTCTTTTTTCTGAAATGTGAACTCAATCCATATACAAGGCGTAGAATTATCATGCTTGGCTGTCTTCTTTTTTAACCAGTATTCATATAGCAATTGGACATTAGTTTCATCTTCTTGCCAGACAAACGGATTACCTAAAAACTTAAGCACTTCGTCCTGTTTCGGAATCTTAATTTGACTTGTTTCTTTTTCCTTTTGCTCATATGTCCCCTTGGCACTCCGCTCCTTTGTATTAACCTCAGCATTACCCATTGCCTTGCATACCATAATTAAAAATGGCTTGGGCAGGATAACCAGAAACCGTTCCGGCAGATGTATTTCGTTAAGCAAGTCACCCTTAAAGGTCAGGTCCAGCGCAATATCAAAATCATCCTTATCGCTTTTAATATTATTAGGATAATTCTTCTCGAAAACATACGTCCATTGCTCGCTCTGCTTGGTTTTCTTGCTGAGAGTCGGAGGGTCCAGCATTGTTCCTATATCATCACTGTAAAGAACCGGCTTCAGGCATATAAGCGTGAGCCCTTTGTCTTCTTTGACTTGAAAGCAACGGTCAAAATCAGCCATCTGATTCTTGAATTTAAGAAGCCGTAGATATATACAACTGGAAAGCAGGCATAAGATTGATAAAAGGCTGATATAAATAATAGTTCGTTTTAATGTCATACGCATAAAAGCGATAGCAAGTCTTAATTTTTGTTACCTCATTATCATATCAAATCCCAGATATTATAACAACTAAATCAAGGCTTGGAAAATATAGAGCGTGAAACGTATCCAAAAACCATTTTTAACAAGGCATTTCTATACCTTAACAGGCTCGGTATTGAGCTTAATGATACCCGGTGCTCTCCCGACAGAATTCGTCGGGACAGAAGAACGAGGTTAGCACAGGGCAGTCTATTAATATTTATTATCTTGATAATGATAATAAGTTGTGGTTTATTATAAAAGTAATATTAATTGGGGAAACCAAATATGACCAGAAAGTTCTTCCTTTGTTATTTTGAATCCACAAGGAGATGTAACCTTAAGTGTTTCTATTGTATGACACGCCGGGATGAAGCCGATTGTAAAAATGAACTTACCACGGATGAAGTGAAGCATTTCGTTTTAGATGAGGTAAGAAAAATATGCGCAAATGGTTCTGTGGCTTTTTCCGGAGGTGAATTTCTACTGAGAAAGGACGCGCTGGAACTCCTGGAATATAATAACAGATTGGGTTTATATTCTTTCATAAACACAAATGGATTATGTTTAACTCCAAAGTTATTAAAGGAAATAAAGAAAGTCAGTAAAAACAGGGTGGCATTTGGTTTCCCATTAAATTCTGTTGTTAGTAGCGTTAATCGGCAGTCCAGAGATGATAATTCCGAGAGAATCATGAATTTGGTAGAACTATGCGACAAAGAAGGAATGGGTTATTTTTTTGTGGTAACTATCAGTAAATTAAACCTGTCAACATTAGCGCAGACAATAGAATTAATGAAATCGCGTAAGATACCTCTGATTCGCTCGCCTTTTGTTCCGCGTGGCGCAGGTAGCCAATGCCAAGAAAAATCTGTCTCCAGCCAAGATATGAAAGAGATTGCGTATCCGCTTTTGAGAGATAATTATTTAAGTTATATAAGTTACACCCCATTTTTCGCTGAACCGGAATTTATGCGAAAGACCTGGTCGGAACTTGATATTCCAATTGCTAATTTTGGATGCCAGGCCGGACGCAGTTTTATTGGTATATCTGCCGAAGGTGAAGTTGCTCCCTGTCTTCATTTGCTTGATACTAATTCAAGTTTATTAAAACATTCAACTAAGGTGAATAGTCCTTCTATTGGGAACGTTCGCACGCAGTACTTAGCAAAAATGATGAATACGAGTCCGATTTTAACCAACCTGGAAGACGGCAGTAAACTTAAAGGCAAATGCGGGCGTTGCCGCTACAAACATACTTGCAGCGGTTGCCGGGCAATCGCTTATTATCATTCAGGTGATTATCTGGCTGAAGACCCTACTTGCTTTTTTGAACCGGAGAATGAATTGACTATCTCTCCGGATGAGAAAATTCATAATGAGAATGTCTCTAAATTTATTAAATTTCTTGTTTACAATAAGCCCTGGAATCAAATCTTCAAATCAATGTCATTGAAAAAGAAGATAAAGGCTGTATTATGGTCTCTTGATAAGTGATATCTGTGGTTTTCTCTTTCCCGTCTTTCATCTGCGGTGTTTTGCATCCATATTGCAAGAACACCATAGATGGGTGGTATAACCGCTAAAAACTGCCACTTTCGCTGAAGATGTACATTACCAATCGTTGTTTTTAACATTATTCTAATCAACCCCACTTTCTTAGATGCTGGAATCAAATAAAATTACTCAAGATTATCTTGACATTATCAACCGAGCGCTCTATTCTCTTTTACGTTATGAAAATAGTGTCACTCTTACTTATAATCATGGTTTTAACCTTATGTTCTCACCACGTGTTATGCCACAATGCCGTACCGAATAATGATTCTCATCAATGTATCATCTCCTGCAACTCAGGTTGCTGTGATTTGCTACCCCCTACAGCGTTACTCTTTACATCCGCGGATGCAAAATCTGCTTTGTTTGTTTATAAGGAAACCATCTCTCGGTTCTTGTTAGACTACACTATTAAGCATCCTCCCAAATCATCCTGTTAAGGCCCCGGATACCTTGTATATAGTTTGTTGATTATCTTTTCATTCATCGTATCATAATGTACCCGTACAAACTCAAGGAAAGAGTGAAAAACCGTTTAATATTATGAAGAAAGAATCTATTAGAATTATTCTAATTGTTTTATTAATCGCCGCGGAATTTTTGACAGGTTGTTCAGCTCACATAGATAACCTTATCTCCTATCCAGACGAAGCAACTTCACCCTCCCGGCCCGTATCCCTGCAATCCCAGCCATTACAACCGACAACTATTTCAGAACCCACGTATGGTTTATTAACCATTAATGAGGCTGTTTCTTTAGCCCTCAAACATAATCCGGAATTGGCCGCCCGCCAAAAGATGATCAGTATAGCCGAAGCCCAAATCGTCCAAGCCCAGCTCTGGCCTAATCCTACTATCGAATTAGAGACCGCAAACATCCCGGCTAATGATTTTGGTTCTAATAAAAATGAAAAAACCATCAGTATCGGACAGGAAATTTCTCTGGGCGGTAAGATATCCGCCCGTCAAAAGATAGCGCATAAGGAAAAAGAGATTATTTTGCTTCAATATGAAGCTGCCCGGCTCAATCTTATTGCCGAAGTAAAAAAGTGCTTCTATTCTATCCTGCTGGCGCAACGCCGGCAGAAGCTATTAGATCAAGCCAGACAAATCGCCCAGAACTTGCTTGAGCTTACCCAGAAAAGAGTTGAAGCCCGAGCCGCCCTGGAAAACGAATTAATCAGGGCACGACTTGAATTAAGCCAGACCGATACCCGACTCGCTAATGTCCGAACTGAATTGATACTGGCTCAAAAGAAACTGAATACCCTTATCGGGCTTAAGGAACTCGCAATCGAAAAATATGATGACACACTCAGAGACTCGTATTCGTTACCACCGGAAAAACAACTTAAAACATTGGTTTATACCACGCATTCCGAACTGGCCTTGCGTAATAAGGAAAAAGAATTAGCCCAAGGCAAACTTAAGCTCGTTCAATCCGAACGATATCCAAATATCGGGGTACTACTCGGTTATAGTCGAAACAGTTTTGATGACGATAATCTAATCAAACTGTGTTTTTCGATTCCCATCCCGATATTCAACCACAATCAAGGAAATATTAAGGATGCCCAAATCAATATTAATAAGGCTCAGGATAATTATCAAGCGACAGCTCAAGTTATCCTGTCCGAATTGGATGCAACGTTACTGGAATTAAAACAGGCTGCGGATCAAGCCCGAGAATATCAGGTTAATATTTTACCTGATGCGGAAAAATCCTTAGAATTGACCCGAACCGGATATGAATACGGTAAACTTTCGTATCTCAGCCTTCTGGAAGCACAAAGGACCCTGGCTGAAACCCAAGAGGTTTATCTGGAAATTATCGGACTTTTAAATAGTAAAGCGACGGACCTGGAAAGATTAACAGGCCTGCCCTTAGAATCAAAGGAATAAACAAACAGGAGATGAATAAATGATTTACAAAAAGATTTTATTATGTCTGGTAATCCTGGCTGCTCTAGCCAGCGGATTTCTGATTCGGGGTTATTATAACAGCTCCGGCACTATTCCGAAATCTCCTACCACAACGGCTGACACCGACGCCGGTAATCATGAAGGGCACGGTCATCAAGACAATGAAAAAGCAATGTGTTCAGTGCACAATGTTCATGAAGCAGAATGCCTGGCGTGCGCGGTTCAACCC
Organism: Planctomycetota bacterium; assembly: GCA_043807745.1. Taxonomy (GTDB): domain Bacteria; phylum Planctomycetota; class MHYJ01; order JACQXL01; family JACQXL01; genus JAZDFP01. The sequence goes on along the minus strand of JAZDFP010000329.1, from coordinate 9,966 downwards.
AAAACCCTGGAATCTTTTAAAGGGAAACAATGCGAACACCAAAAGCCTATCATTGACTGTACGGAATGTTGTTATGAAGCGGGCGTGGTCAAGATTGATCCGTCGTTAATAAAAAACTCGGACAATATTCAGGGGCTCTTTAAAACATCACCAGTCCGTAGCCAAACCGTAATCCAAACAATCGATACCGTAGGCGAAATAACCTTGAATAAAAACCGGGTAGCACGCATCCAGTCACGTGTAGCCGGTATTATCTCAAATGTAAAAATCGATTTGGGGCAATCGGTCAAAGAAGGCGATATTCTGCTGGAACTCGACAGTATGGAACTTCATGAATCTCAACTTATCTATCTTAAATACCGGTCTCTGCTGGAAGTGGCGGACCGGCAGTTTAAGCGCGAAACAGCGTTGTATGAAAAGAAACTCACTACCGAACAGGAAATGCTGGATGCCCGGGCCAACTACGAAGAAACCAAAATTGAATTGGAGTCCGCCCGGAAAAAACTGAGCGCCTTAGGTATGAATGAAAAAGAGATTGAACAATTATCCGATCCAACTCAGCACGAAACATTTATTCCCTTAATGATAAGATCCCCCCTGACTGGTGTTGTTATCAATAAAAATGTTACTCAAGGAGAACAGGTTAATACCGATACCGAAGTCGCTGTTATTGCTGACCTGTCAACGCTTTGGGTATGGATTGATCTTTATGAAAAAGAATTCGCATCGGTAATCCATGCCAGACAAACTAGCGATATTAAAGTAGAGATATCAGTTGAGTCCTATCCGGGCAAGGTTTTTAGCGGTAAAATCGATTATATCTCCGACTCCGTCTCAGAAAAAACCAGAACCATTAAGGCCCGTATCTCTATTAGCAACACCGATAACCTCCTCAAACACGGAATGTTTGCCAAATGTAAACTTTTAATAATTAGCGGGCACGGACGACTCATTATCCCTAAGGAATCATTACTAAAAGATGCACAAATGGCATTTGTTTTTAAACACCTCAAAGAGAATCTCTTTATCAAGCAAGACGTCAAACCGGGGACCGAATATACTGATTATGTGGAAGTGATCGAAGGCTTAAACGCAAGCGACCTGATTATTGTTGAGGGAGGATTTGCCCTAAAATCAGACATTCTGCGGGAAAAAATGGGTGCCAGCTGAGCTGATTAATCGGAATCAAGAGAATAGTTTATTCTCTTAAGAAGGAGTTTTAAATGCTGGAAAAACTGGTTGAATTAGTTATCAGACACCGGGTGATTGTTTTATTGCTTACCGTATTAATCGTGGCAATCGGAATTTATGCCTGGCGGAAAATAGATATTGACGCCTTCCCGGATGCCACCAATATTCAGGTAATGATATTGACCGATGCGCCGGGTCTGGCCGCGGTGGATGTAGAGCAACAGGTTACCTATCCCATTGAGTCGCAGATGGGCGGATTGCCTCACGTCAGACAAGTTCGTTCACTTTCCAAAGCCGGTCTTTCCCAGGTAGTGGTGATTTTTGAGGATTCTATCGATATCTATTTTGCCCGGCAGGTCGTTAACGAACGATTGCAGGCGGCACGGGAACTTTTACCCGAAGGAATTGAACCTGAATTGGGACCCGTCTCGACCGGTCTGGGTGAAATCTACCAATATACCCTCAAAAGTACCGTTAAAAATCCCATGGAATTGCGCACCATTCAAGATTGGGTTATCGCGCCTCAGTTAAGAACCATCCCCGGGGTCACCGAAGTCAATAGCTTCGGGGGATTTGTTAAACAGTATCAGGTTGAAGTCCTACCGGAAAAACTCGCCAAATACGGTTTAACCCTACGTGATGTGTATGAAACCATCCGGCAAAATAATGCCAATGCCGGCGGCAATTACATTATCAAAGGTTGGGAGCAAAGTTATATCCGGAGCATCGGATTGGTAAGCAGCATATCCGATCTGGAAAATATTGTTCTGACGGCTAAAAACGGCACGCCGGTATTCCTTAAGGATGTGGCGCTGATTAAGCTCGGTCCGGAAACGCGTCAGGGCGCGGTTACCCGCGATGGACAGGATGAAGTGGTGGCGGGTATGGTCATTATGCTTAAAGGCTCTAATTCTAAAGAAGTCGTGGACCGGGTCAAGGATAAAATACCCAAGATCCAGGAAACACTCGCTCAGGAAAATGTTCAGATCGATACCTTCTATGATCGGACATCACTGATTCAATCCTGTATTAGCACCGTAGAAAAAGCTATGCTGGAGGGGATAATTCTGGTGATTCTTGTTCTTTTCATCTTTTTATGGGAAGTGCGGGCCGGTCTGATTATTGCCTGCTCGCTCCCGGTGAGTATCCTGGGAGCTTTTATTCTAATGAAGGCATTAGGTATCCCCGCCAACCTTATGTCTTTGGGCGGGTTAGCGATCGCCTTGGGTAAAGTGGCGGACGTGGCCATTATCGTGACGGAAAATATTATTCGGCATTTATCCGACCCATCTAATCATTCATTGAATAAAATCGAAAAGATAAAAAACGCTCTGAAAGAAGTCATTGGTCCCATTACCTTCGCAATGTTGATTATTATCATCGTCTTCGCTCCGCTTTTCGCTCTTCAGGATGTGGAAGGAAAAATGTTTAAACCGTTGGCCGTTACCAATACTTTAGTCCTGCTGGTTTCATTATTCACGGGACTGGTAATTATCCCGGTTATCTGCGTCTATTTCCTTAAGGCGTCCAAAGAACGTGAAAATCTTATGATGCGCAGTGTTAAAAAGATCTATCAACCGGTGTTGTTATGGGTTATGAAACATAATTTGATATCTATCTCAGGCGCGGTTATTATTTTTATCAGCAGTCTGCTGGCTTTTAACCGTCTGGGATCGGAGTTTATGCCGCCTTTGGATGAAGGATCCATCGCTATAAACATTGTCCGGCTACCCTCGGCCTCGTTGGAAGGCTCGGTGCGCGTGGGTAGTGAGATAGAAAAACGACTGGTAAAAATCCCCGAAATCCAAACCATTGTCGCCAAAACCGGTCGGGCAGAGATTTCCGAAGACCCGATGGGACCGGAACAGACCGACTTTTTTATCATGCTCAAAGACAAAACTCAATGGCGCAAGGGCATCAAGAAAAAAGACCTGCTCGATGAAATCAATACCGAACTCAAGCAGATTCCGGGCATCAAGCCATCCTTTTCCCAGCCCATTGCCCTGCGGGTTAACGAATTGATTTCCGGAATAAAATCCGACCTGGCCATAAAAATCTTCGGTGACGATTTGCAGGTATTACAGGCCAAGGCGATCGAGGTTTCACAAATTTTATCCGAGACCAAGGGTTCGGCGGATGTTAAAATAGAACCGGTATCAGGCTTTTTACAGGTGCATGTAGAGATTGACCGCAGCGCCATTGCCCGTCATAAAATCAATGTGTCCGATATCAACGAAATCATTGAAACAGCGGTCGGCGGTAAGATTGCTTCATGGGTCGTGGAAGGCCGTATGCGTTTTGCTATCCTGGTACGTTTTCCCGCCGAGCACCGAAGGGATATTAGGTCTCTGGAAAACATCCTTATTCCGAGTCCCGAAGGTTACCAGGTGCCGCTGGGTAACCTGGCGAAAATTATCGAAACCGAAGGTCCGGCTCAGATAAGCCATGAAAATAACCGGAGACGCATTGTGGTGGAATGCAATATCCGTGAACGTGATACGGGTAGTTTTGTCAGCGAAATTCAGAACAAGATAAAACCGCTGGAAAAGGGACTACCCACGAGTTATTTCGTGGAATTCGGCGGCCAGTTCGAAAATCAACAGCGTGCCCAAAATACCCTCAAATGGATTGTGCCGCTTTCCATTCTCCTGATATTCTGCCTGCTTTTCCTTTCATTTGACTCCATTAAAAATGCCTTGTTGGTTCTGCTCAATGTCCCCTTTGCCCTGGTGGGCGGAGTCTTCGCGCTTTATATCTCGGGCCAATATCTAAGCGTTTCTTCATCCATCGGCTTTATTGCCCTGTTTGGGGTAGCGATGCTGGATGGGATAGTGCTGGTATCTTGTATCCAGAAATTCTGCAAGCAGAGACATAATGTTCAGGAAGCGATTGTTAACGGGGCACTATTACGGCTGCGGCCGATTTTAATGACCGCCACTGCAATGATTATCGGTTTTATCCCGCTCCTCACAGCCTCGGGCCCCGGTGCCGAAATCCAGCGCCCCCTAGCTATTGTGGGTGTGGGTGGACTGATTACTTCTACTGTATTAACTCTTTTACTCTTGCCCTGTCTTTATAACTTATTTGAGAGCAAGTCGCTTAATAAATGAACTTAGAGTTCAGCATCAGCATCTGGAGCATAATCATTTATAGATAATAGTTCTTTCTGTATTAGTTGTAATTGTTAATAATTTCCTCACCTACCAAAAACAGCATCAGTTGGCCCAAAGGTTCATCGTTCATAAGAATTGTGAAGCATTTTCTTAACATAACCTTATCTTCTTACTTAGAAACCAACCGAGATGACAAATTGAGAGATTATTTTGCAAAGACTAAACCAACTCAAACTCAATTGCTGGCTTGTGAACATAACATGAGGGTATTATGAACGCAAGGTAATGAAATTCCCATTAATACATAAAAAAACCGCCCCGACCCCGCCAAGGCGGGATCGGAACGGTAATTAGATTCGGCCGATATTAAAACTTGAGGTTTGTGCAGAAGATAATCATTCTCATTGAACTGCTATCGGCATTGTATGTTAGCGGATCAGTGAAAAATTTACCGCCACTTAATGTTGCATAGCCGAGGGTAAAGCCAACACTCGGATTGAACTGAAGCGTGCCCACTAAATCAACTTCGGTGCCCAGTTTATCAGAGACACCGGTCATACCCGTAGGTTGGTCTGTTAATGAGAATTGTCCGATTAAGAGTTTAACTTTCAATTCTTCCGAAGTGCCGTCTTTGTCAATGTCAACCTTGGTGGTAATACCGGTTTCTACCTTAATTGCCGTGTAGTTGCTGTCCAGGTTAAGGCCGAAAACATTATCTTCAAGAATCATTGTGGACTTAACATTTTCAAGTGAGACAAAGTTTTCATTCTTGCTGGCAGTACCGCCGCCGCTCAATAACCAGTATGATAGTTCAACATAAGGTTTAAGGTCATGTTTGACGTCATAATGAGCGCCGGCTTGGAAGGCTGTGGCAGCTTGTTTCATAGTCTTCGTAGCATCACCGCTCTGGGTATAAAATTCGCCGAATAAGCCTAAATTCTGTATGGCACCGCCATAATTAGCGCCGACACCAATCGTCTGGATATTTGATTCATTTTTGGCATTAAGCATTTGAGTGACTATGGCATTAAATACTTTATCATCATCTAATTTATACCAGGCAATTGCGCCGTTGATTTGGTTGTCGTTATGTAACTGGTCTACGCCGGTGGCTGTTTCGGTTATTTTGCCGATAAAGAGCGTGCCTTGATAGTTGCTATTCTTAAGAGAGCCGTAATCAAAGCGGAATCCACCGAATTCATTGGCACTCTTACTGCGGCGCCAGACGGCCCCATTGGGTTCGGTCAGTAATCCATTAACGAAATTAGGACTGGCATTACCTGTATCCAGGAAGAATGCGCCGTCGCTTTCACGGAGTGCAAATTTCAGATTCTGCAAACCATAGGTGAAGTTAAGGTCCTGGGTAACGAATTTTTCAAATTTGACGTATGCCTGTTTAACAGCCGGGTCAATATTATTATTGCCCAGAAAATCCACGTTAGCGGCTGTTCCGACACCTGTATTTAAGCGTCGATTCTGGAGTTGGACCAAACTGGTAATTTTGTCGCCGACATCAATCCCGAAATTGAGTGTAATTAACGGTGACCAGATAGTATCGCCATCCTGACTACCCGGCGTGGTAACACCATCAAGAACACTATTAACACCGCTATCTCTGGAAATCATTGGGATATCAATTTCGCCTGAAAGTTTTATTTGCTTGGCACTGGTAGCTGTCGCTTCGGTTGAAACTGTCCCGGCCGTGATAAAATTGATTGAGCCGATAACAAATACCAAGCCCACCAAAACCAACCATATCTTACCCATATCTACTCCTTTCTATCTATTAATAAAGACAGATTTTTCATCCCGCTACTCCGCATACGGTGACTACGCACCGTCCGTAGGGACGGGATAATTAATAATGTTTATTTTACAATTAAGGTTCGGAGTTTTTGGTTATCCCTTTATTATTCCAATATCGGCATTTAGGTCAAAAAAGACAAGTAAATTCTTATAAATTTTTATTTTTATAGTCGGCTGTTAGACTTTAGTCGTTACAGCCGACTATAGTTGGCAGTAATTCGCTACCGCTCAAACTGCCACACTATAACTGACAATACCTTTTTTTATTACCGTGTCAATCAGATTAACTCCAAAATGATAAGCAATATGTTTATATGAGGGCGTATCCCAGATAACGATATCGGCTTGCTTGTTGACATCCAGAGAGCCGATAAGTTTTTCCCGTTTTACGGCATAAGCCGCGTTGATAGTAGTAGCCGTTAGCACTTCGGCCGGCGTCATTTTCATCATTACGCAGGCAATCGTCATTATGATGGGTAAAGACTCTGTCATAGAGGTGCCCGGATTAAAATCGGTAGCCAGCGCTACCGGTATTCCCATATCTATCATCTTTCGAGCCGGGGCATAAGTCTTCAATCCTAACATAAAGGTTGTGCCGGGCAGTAAAACCGCAATCACGCCTTTTTCTTTCATCTTAGTCAATCCTTTATCTGAAGCAAACATCAAATGGTCAGCCGATGTGGCATTCATTTCAGCGGCTAATTCAGCACCTCCCAAGCGAGTAAATTCATCAGCGTGAAGTTTGATGCCGAGTTTGTGATTTACAGCTGATTTAAGGATTTGGCGGCTTTCATCTATCTCAAAAACACCCTTTTCGCAAAAGACATCACAGAATTCTGCCAATCTTTTCCGGGTAACCAGTGGTATCATTTCGGTTTTGATGAGGTTGACATAAGCGGTTTTATTATCTTTGAATTCATCAGGTATTTCATGAGCACCTAAAAAGGTGGCGACCATATCAGGGTAGATTGGCTTCCCGGATAGTTCTTTGATAACTTCTAATATTTTTATTTCATCATTGGTAGTCAAACCATAACCGCTTTTTGCCTCTATGGTTGTGGTTCCACAAGACAAGAATCGTTTAAGATATTTTTGGGCATTATTTTTAAGTTCATTTTTAGAAGCCCGGCGGACTTTCTGAACTGTAGATTTAATACCGCCGCCGGATGCGGCTATTTTCTGGTATGTTGCTCCTTTTAGTTTAAGTTCAAATTCATCTGCCCGGTCACCCATAAAAATAGGATGGGTATGCGCATCAATAAGACCGGGAGTAACGGTTTTGCCGGTTGCTTTAATGATTTTACGAGAAGAATATGTTTTGAGGATATCGTTGCTTGAGCCGACAGCCATAATTTTTCCATTTTTGATAGCCACTGCACCATTGTTGATAATACCAAGAGCATTCATCTCGGAAACGCCGCAACGAGCCTGCCTGCCGGTCAGGCAGGGATGGGATGATAGAGTTACTAATTCTGCCGCATTAGAGATAATAAGGTTTGCTTTTTTTATGGTCATATATAAGAATAAATTAGCGGTTCGTTCGGGGAACGAACCCTACAAATCTGTAGGGCACGGTCCCCTGACCGTGCCGTATGCCTTTTGGCGCCGAAGCGCCATGGCGCCCTTATGGCGCTCAGAAATTCTATACAATAATATTATTTATTGAATGAGAAAAAATCAATACTTATTTAGAGTAATCTTAGAATACCAACCCGCCTGACCGATGCCAGTCGGACAGGTATAACTCTTCTGTTTTATTAACCATTTGTTCAACATCAAAATGTTCTTTTGCATATTGATAAGCAGATTGACCTAAGGATTGTTGAAGCGATTTATTTTTTAATACTGATAGAATATTATGAGCCAGTGCATTAGAATCAGCCGGGCTGACTAAAACTCCTGTCCAACCGTCTTTTATTACTTCGGGGATACCGCCCACTCTGGTGGCTATGATAGGTTTTCTCATTATCATTGCTTCAACTAAAGCCAATCCAAATGCTTCATATAAAGAAGGCAAAACAAATATATCCGATGCGGATAGGATTCCTGCAATATCAGGACTGGAATCTAAAAATATCACATTAGAAAAAACCCCCTTCTCTTTTGCCTTTTGCTCAATTATTTTCCTTAAAGGACCTTCGCCCACCAGTATAAGTTTCACCAGAGGTATTTCTTTTATTATAAGCGGTAAGGCTTCTATTAAGTAATGAATGCCTTTTTCCTCAGATAATCTGGCTACAGTGCAGATGGCTTTATTATCCGGTGTAAGACCCAATTCTTTTCTTTTTACGATAGGGTCAATTGCTTGATTTTCAAAGCGGTTTAATTCAACGCCGTTAGGAATCACAACAAATTTGTTATGATGGCCGATGCCCAGTGCCAATTCTTCTTTTTTCTCTATGTAAGTAGGCGTGATAAATTTATCCGTGAAAAGAGCGGTGAATCTTTCTAATGTTAACAGGCATTTTAATAGGAAACTATTTTTAGGGACATTCGGAATGTTGCCGGAAAAAATATGGCCGTGCGGAGAGTGGATAACAAAAGGTACGCCGGCTAATTTTGCTGCTAACCTGCCGATAGCGCCCGCCTTTGAGGTGTGAGTATGAACAATATCAAAATTACCATTTTTGATTAGCCGATATAATTTTATCAAAGCAAGGATATCCTTAATCGGTTTGATTTCCCTGATTAAGTCAGATAGCACTACTAATTTTACCTTATTATTTAATTCGGATGGGTTATTATGGAGTGTGTTCCCCAACGGTTTTTCAATCTTACCGCAAACCAGAGTGATTTCATATAAATCAGGATTTAATCCGTTGCAAAGTGAAGCGACTACATTAGTTGCACCGCCTTTTATTAATCTGGTGATGATATAAAGCAGTTTTATTTTTCTATTTGGTATCGTCATAATTATAATTCAGAATCCGTCATCTCGCCTCTAACGAGGCAGGCGAACTACTTGAACCCCGTTAGAAAGTCCCAGCAATTATGCTTATAATAATGGCACAGGTTTTATTACCCGGTCACAGGTCTTTCTAACGGGGTTAACGCTATCTGAATCTCCAGTCCTAATTGTTTTATCTTCTCATCTGTCCCGCCTGGGCGGGATACCACGATAAAATCTATATGCGAAGTCGCAACGGAGTCCCGATTATTTCGGGGCGAAACGCCACCCGACGTAAATGGAATAATCTCTTCACTGCGACCTGACTGCCGGTCAGGCAGGTACTCGTTAACCAACTGATTTAACTCTTCATTTGCCCTTGTGATATCCTGCGCTTCAAAGCCGAGTCTAATTATTTCGCTCCCCCAATGGACAATCCGGTTAGCCAGAATACGTTTGAAGCGGATAGGTTTTTTCGAGTCAATTACAGTACAGGGCGTTCCTTCTATAGCATCTATCCGCTCTTTTAGAAAGTTCTTCAATTGCGGGTCGCCGCAAAGAACCATTACCCCTAAAGCGCTCAATCCCTTGATACCGCCTTTATGGTATCCTCTCATCGGTCCGATGTATTGACACCATTTCCGACTATATTCATTTTGCCCGTCCGCCACTTTTTTTTCATATCGCCCGGTCTCAAAAACATCTTTCACTCCCCAGATATAATTTTTTCCCGCACTGTTCATACTTTGTCTGGTCTTGTCCATTATGTTTTTGTATGTGTGACCACTTCTTGAAACAAATTTCGGGTTGATAAAAGAAGCAATTGTTTTCTTTAAATTATCTCCAATCTTTTCATCAAAATCCTTCTTGGTTTTGATGGCTTTTTTAATGCCTTGATATGTCTTGGGAGCCGATTTTTTAGAACTGCTCAGCCATTTCTCCTCAATCTCCGAAGGAATCTCTGGGAAA
>JAZDFP010000328.1:0-6774 GCA_043807745.1 Planctomycetota bacterium | reverse complement strand
ATTGTATCGGAGTTACTATAATATGAAAATTGCTATTGCCTGCGACCATGCCGGTTATCAAACTAAGAAACAGGTTATTCAATTTCTTAAAGAGTCGGGTTATGATTATACTGATTTCGGGACGAACAGTGATTCATCTGTGGATTATCCGGATTTTGCCTTTAAAGTGGCAGAAGTTACGAAGTTTTTTTGACATAGCTTAACGTATGTAGTATAATAAAACCATGAAAATTGCTATTGCCTGCGACCATGCCGGTTATCAAACTAAAAATAAGGTCATTCAATTCCTTAAAGAGTCAGGTTATGATTATACTGATTTCGGAACGAACAGTGATGCACCTGTAGATTATCCCGATTTTGCCTTTAAAGTAGCAGAAGCAGTATCCTTGGGTAAATACCAAAGAGGTATTTTGATATGCGGCTCAGGATTAGGTATGTGTATCGCCGCTAATAAGGTCAAGGGCATCAGGGCTGTTACCTGTAATGATACCTTTACGGCTGAGATGTCGCGCCGGCATAACGATGCCAATGTCTTGTGTTTAGGTGCAAAGGTCGTCAAGCAAGATAAACTCATACCGATAGTAAAAACTTGGCTTGAGACAGAATTTGAATCAGAAGGTGGCAAAAGCCGGCACCAGAGACGATTAAATAAAATATCAGATTATGAGATGAAGAATCAGGAAATAAAGAGAAAGAAAATTCAGCCTTCGTAGTTACTACGGAGAATGAAAGTAGGTTATGTTGTCTGTCCCGCGAGACGAGAAAATTCATAATAATTAAGTATGTCCCACGAGGACCGGAAAAAAATATGATAGAAGAAAAGAAGTATGAAAAACCGGGCGTATTACATGTGGCGGTCTTGTTCTTGCTGGCGTTTGTAATAAGTTTTAATTATAGTTGTGGGCGTGAAGAAAGCAAAATATCTGCGCCTCAATCATCAAAACATATAAAGACGATTTCCAATAATCCGCAAATTCAGCAGTGTATAAGTTCAACTAACAAAACTGACACAAACTTTCTAACTACACCTCAACTAACAGATAAAACATCGGGAAATCAGGACATGCCAAATATAAGTAATGATGATAAACACATCATATCTGATTCTTCATCATCTGCACCGCCGAATCCTGATGAAATTAAGCAACTAATAAATAGAGTAAAAGTTGAGTGTAGTCCTTTGAGTTCATCTATCCCGCAAGCGATATACAGACTTGATGCTAATAGAGACGGTCCGGTGATAATGAACTTTCTCAATGATTCAGATGGAGCAGTGCGTGAATCTGCCGCTTTTACACTCAGCTTATTGGGTATTAAAGAATCTATCCCTGAATTAAGAAAATTATTATATGATAGTGAACCTAATGTTCGGAAAACAGTGATTGAAACTCTGAACTCGCTTGGTGCAGTAAAAAATACACCAGAAATAATATATCTTCTAAATGATAAAGATTCCTGGGTTCGTCGCGCTGCTGTCATTGTTCTCGGTCAAGCCGATATGAAAGAAGCTATACCTGAGATAACCAAATTACTAACTGACTCTGATGAATATGTCCGCGTATGCGCCATAGATGCACTGGCGAGCCTCAGTGGCAGAGAGGCAGTTCCTGAAATAATTAAATTGCTTAACGACAAGGTGAAGCATGTGCGTTGTCATGCATCTATATCACTTAGTAACTTAGGCGATAAAAGTGCTATACCGCCTATGATAGAACTACTCCAAGATAAACCTGAAAGGGCACGGGATGGCGTGGCTTGTGCATTGGGCGCGCTCGGTGCCATAGAAGCCATACCTCTATTTATTAAATTACTTGGTCATAGTGAGGTAGATGCTCGTCTCGGCGCTATCGCCGCACTACGCCACATGGGTGCCAAAGAGACGTTCACGTGCTATGTCTGCAGTAATTATACAGGTATAAGACCCCTCAACGAACAATGTCAAATGGCTGCCAAAGAAGCCATTCCAGAAGTAATCAAACTAATCAATGATGAAGATGAATATATTCAGAGCTTAGTGGCACTGGTACTCGGACAACTTGATGCCAAAGAAGCCATCCCTCAACTTTTAGAGCGTCTTGATGAAAAACATAAATACCATGCTACATCTACACCAGCCGGAGCGGTGATTGCCGTGGTGGAACTGGGTGCAAAAAACCAGATACCGTCTCATCGTCTTGAATGGTGCATTGACCGTCTTTACGACTTTTTCCCCGCAAAACCAGAAGACCTACAGAGGCGGTGCAAGGCAGCACTGAAAGAATTACAGCCACCCGGTTATATAAAAGATTGGAAGAAATGAAACCATGAAGCAAGATGGATAGACAAGAGCTATCGCCTCTCGTAGGGACAGATTTTCTAAGCCTTGATTTACCTAAGATTCCGGCAACGCCATATTTAATTGTTCGTAAAGAAGATTAACCCCGCATTTTTTCCGCAATACCCTCCCGTTATCTTACGAGGCAGGCAGTAGTAATCTTTTGCAGGAGGGATGAATGTAGAGTATCCCCGGTGGGAATGTAGAGTATCCCCGGTGGGAATGTGGAGTATCCCCGGTGGGAGTGTGGAGTATCCCCGGTGGGTGTGTGGAGTATCCCCGGTGGGTGTGTGGAGTATCCCCGGTGGGTGTGTGGAGTATCCCCAGTAGGAGGGTGGAGTATCCCCAGTAGGAGGGTGGAGTATCCCATGGGGGGGTGTGGAGTAACCCCTGTGGGGGTGTGGAGTATTCCCGGTTGGAGTGTGGAGTATCCCCTGTGGGTGTGTGGAGTATCCCCGGTAGGAGGGTGGAGTATCCCCGGTGGGTGTGTGGAGTATCCCCGGTGGGGGTGTGGAGTATCCCCTGTGTGTGTGTGGAGTATCCCCGGTAGGAGGGTGGAGTATCCCCGGTGGGAGGGTGGTGTATCCCCTGTAGGAGGGGGGTGTAGGGGCGGTGGGAGGTATGGTCACCCCTACGGGGCTATACCCTACCCCCTTGTAATATATCCTGATATATATTGATATATTTATGCATAGATGTTATAAATAATCTCTGTAACTCTATATTTATTTAACACATAAATTATATGCTTGATGCATAGATGTTACTATTTTTATCTTGACTAATCTTGATTATTTGCTAAATTGTGCATAGATGTTGTTTTATATAGGTAATTTTCTCTGGCAATATCTATGCTAAAATGTGACATTAACAGCATAGAGCAAAGAGCGTAGAGCAGAATAAAACTCTAAGCTAAAAGCCCTATGCTCTACGCTATCTTATGAGTTTAGAGTTATTAATTTCAGGATTGAGTGAACAGGAGTGCGTGCGGATTTTCCAAGCATTCCGCTCCCCTGACCTGCCTAGATGTATCAAGTGTAATAAAACCCAGACGAAAATCTATCACGATAAACGTCCTTATATCCATCGTTTCTATTGCGAGCAGTGTAAAATCTCGTGGAACGATTTTACCGGCACTGTTTTTGAGGGCACACGGCTTAGTTTGAATATGTGGTTTAAGGCAATATTCTATTTCCTGGAATTACACCTGACTGCTATTAAAGTGGCACAGCGGCTTAATATCAACCGCAATACCGCTCAACTACTCAATAAAAAAATCCTGAAGGAACAACTCTGGTGCCAACTCCTGCTTAACAGAATCTCCAGCAAGACAAACCGAAACATAGAGTATCTGATGCCGTTAAAAGAGACGCAGGATTATCTGGGCGTAAGCCGTCAGACTATTTACCGTCTGATTGCGAAGGGTTCTTTATCTGCGATTAAGGTAGGCGGGCAGTGGCGTTTCAGACCTGAGGAACTCCAGAAATATCTCACGTCCAAACTCAGCCGTTACGGTTTTATTGCAGTAGGCGAATTTTATTATTTCAGGCAGGAGGTGCTCAATAAATACCGTAAAGACACCACAAAATATTATCTGCAGGAGGAGGCGTATCAGGGCTTGGTCGGGAACAAACAGGATTATAATGATGTCCAGACACTGGGAAGAAAGAATCTGCCTGCCGGTGCTAAGGTCTTTGTCAACCTGCGTTATCGTAAGGTAGTTATTGCCGAGGGCCAGCCGGCGCTGGCGGTCAGGCACAAGGATTACCAGAATCTACCACAGGAAGAATATGTCCACTGGTCAAACTATATCATCTGGTCCCGTTAGGGATGGATTTTATTTCTCGGCAATAAGGGACGCACCTATAGCGGTTACAAATTCACAGTCCGGTGTAATTATAATATCGGTCTGCAGGTTTTCCTTCATTGATTTAACAAATCCTCTATTCTTGGCAACGCCGCCGATTAAGAGAACATCTTTTTCCAGACCAATCCGACGGGTCATAGAAGCGATTCTGCTGGCGATGGCATCATTAACCGCACGGGCAATATCAGGTTTGGGGACTTTAGCGTGAACCAAAGAAACGACCTCGGATTCGGCAAAGACAGCACATTGGGCATTCATCGGGATTACCTGCTGTGATGTAAGCGAAATCTCGCCCATTTGTTCCAGAGGGATTTCCAATGCCCGGCTCATCGCTTCGGAAAAAGAACCCGCTCCAGCCGCACATTTTTCGTTAATCGCAAAATCTATAACCTTACCGTTACCATCACAACGAATAGCACGGCCTTCTTCAGCACCGATATCAATCACGGTCCTGACTGAAGGGAATAAATAAATGCTTCCTTTTGCCGCTGCGGTTACCTCTGTTACTTCTTTATTGGCAGAGATAGGAGGATGCATCAGCACCTCTTTACGGCCGATGCCGGTAGCGGTAATATATTCTATATCATTGCGTGATAAATTCGCCTTGGTTAATGTTTCATTAAATACATTTTCGGCAGAGGCGCGCTGGTCAAAACCGCCCAAGCCGATATTTTTAGCAATAATCTTATCATCCTTCATTATGACGACTTTAATGGTCTTGGCACCCATATCTATGCCTGCTGTAATCATTGTTACCTCCTTAGTTACTAATTGTATGGTTTAATAGAATATTAAGATTTGTAATGATATATAAATAATCAATGCGGTCAAGAAATACCATCTTAAAACTTGCATTGGATGATAAAATTCAATATGATACTGATATGAATATGGTATCACAAAAACCCAAACCGATTCCGCTGACAATGACTATCTGTGACGGTATCATCGACGATAGACTCAGTGGTAAAAAGAGTCTTATTGGAATCTTTAACAATATCGCAGTGATGGAATTGCCCTGCCAGCATCAGACTTTGTATGTCTATTGCGTGCTTACCGAAGGTCTCGGACAATACGACGGTGCGTTACGATGTACGCATTTAGAATCCAATAAAACCATCATCAACATAACCGGACCAATTAGTTTCCCCAATCCTTTAGCCACTGTAGAATTTATCTTTGATATAAAGAATATGGTTTTGGAGCATGAAGGCATCTATGTATTTGAACTACTCTGTGATAACCAGCCCGTTATCAGCCGTAAAATAAATGTCGCTAAAATAAAACCTAAGAAGTAAACCCAGTTAGAAATATAGTATCCTATTAACCAGAAAGTCTCATCAATCACTACACTCTTTTACCGTCATTCCCGTGCAAACGGGAATCCAGTCATGTATAACGTACTAAGGTTTCTGGATTCCTGCTTTCGCAGGAATGACGGACTATGCAAACTTTTGACTAATACCTACTATATTAAAGGTAATGTTATTTAATTACATAGATACTATATCTAAAATATACTACCCCAGAATCAGTAGCCTTAGGGAGCGATACTAAAGTTTCCCTCAGCAATTTTTTCTACCGTCTCTGTATTAAATAGTTCTACTTTGTATTCTCCAATCTGCCATCCATCTGTTTTTCTTACCCAGATAAAGTTAAATGGTGCATTAGAGTCTATAGGTTTGGTTTCAAGTTTTATAATTTCCCCTGTGTTCTTATTTGTCCAGCGATGGATTAATTTAGAAATACCGGCTAATAAGCCTTGATTAGTAAAACAAGCATATATCTGACGGTCGCCAGGTTTAAATGAAATCATTGGTGAAATTGGACTGTTATCCGCATTAACATTAGCAGCAAATAAAATATTTTCTAAAGGCAGATTACCGGGTGATTCACCTCGATATACTCTAAATAAATTTGATAGATAATCTACCAATTTATTCTCATCAGTTGGCATATCATTTTCAGGAATATCAGTGAACTCTTTTACCATTTGTTTAATATATGCCTGTCCAAAAGACTGAACCGTAAGTTCAATATATGATTTAACTTGTTCTACAGGTACTGATATGTTTCCACCTTCTTCTAAAGCGTTCTTTAATGCCGGTGGAATAGGTGGTAATTTCGTCAAAACCTCCTCTATTTGTTTAGATGAGGAAGGAGTAGACCATGATTGTTGAATACGAAGAACAAGGATTTCTGATTGGCTATTTTTTAATTTTACCTCCTTGGAAGCAATCGCAATAACTTCCCATTCATCTATTTTATCACCAATGATGCAAACTATTTCATCATTGTTTCTTGTTGGGATTAGAATAAATGCTTTAGAAGATGTTGGTTCGATAAGAGTGCCAGTAAGAATAAAATTAGGTTTAGGTGGAGTTGTTGGCTGGACTTTAACTTCTTCTGTTTTATATCCCCATATAACATTCCAATCATTCTGGTCATTTTTAGGCTGAATCGGTGGAGGAAAATCTATTACAGGTTTAGAAAGCTTGGGTTGCAATATACTAACCGAAGCATTGTCTACCTGTACTTTATTCTGGACAAAATCAGCCAGTAGCCAAGAAACCAAACCGATAATAATTATAAA
>JAZDFP010000327.1:0-2075 GCA_043807745.1 Planctomycetota bacterium | reverse complement strand
ACTTTATGCTCATAGTGAAAATATGTTGAATATTCCGGGGATAACCAGCCACGGAATTATAGCATTATGTAAGGTATAAAAATTTTATGCGCATCCTATTAGTTGCAATGTCTGACAGTATTCATACTGCGCGCTGGATATCCCAGATAGCCGATCAGGGCTGGGACATCCACCTCTTCCCGAGCGTGGATTATGGAATTACACATCCCGATATTAGAAACATCACCGTCTACCACTTCTTATATGCGGAGGGCGGCAAGGAGGCGAAAAATCGCGGAATCCCTGTGTTTTCAAAGAATATAGCATTATTAGGAGGAATGTTCATCAAAAGGTATCTCCCAAGATATCGTGCCGTAAGACTTAAAAGGCTTATCAGGAAACTCAGGCCTGACATCATACATTCCATGGAGATACAGCATGCCGGCTGTAAGTGTAATTATTCCTTTTTATAACCGTGTTACTTGGCTATCTGAAGCAGTTCAGAGCGTTTTAAACCAAACATATCATGATTTTGAAATTGTTATTATTGACGACGGGTCAGATGAATCAGTTGATTTTCTCAATGGAATAAGGGACCCACGTATTCGATATGTTCGTCAGGAACATAAGGGGCCAGCTATAGCGCGAAATCATGGTATTGAATTGGCTACTGGTGAATATCTATCTTTTTTAGATTCAGATGATATTTTTATGCCCAATAAACTTGAGGTGCAAATTGCACACATGATAAAACACACTGATGTATGTCTTTCTCATACTTCATATATTAGAATTAATTTACATGGAGAATATATAGAAGAAGTCAAATCCGGGAAATTTACTGGAAAAGTTTATCCTAAAATCATTTATGATTGCCCAATTGCAACACCAACTGTCATGATTAGGAAAAGCTTACTGAATGAATTGAAATTTGAGGAAACAGTAAATGTTGGTGAAGACATTATTTTATGGGCTCTAATTGCGAAAAGATATGAAATATTAGGGATCGCAGAGCCTTTAACAAAAGTTAGAATGCATGGAAGGAATGTAACAGATAATCCTGAGACACTATTTATTGGGAATATGAATATTTATAAATATGTTTTGGAGGCTGATAAGAATCTAAAATTAAATTTTCGTATTAGAGTAAAGTCTAAAATATATCGTTCTACTGGAATACTATACTATGAACAAAATCAAAAGGTAAAGGGGTTTAGATATCTTATTCGAGGGTTTTGCTATTGGCCACTTGGTATTAAAAATCTCTTGATTGTTCCTTTTTTGCTCATACCTAGAAGATTGAGGACAGTCTTTTTAAAGAAAATTAGACGAAGAGGCATTTAATAGATGGAAAAAAATAAAATTCTTATCCTCGGCGTAACAGGGATGCTCGGTCACGCGCTCTTTGACCTTCTCTCAGGGCATAAGTACCTCGATGTCCATGCCACCGCAAGAAGCACTGAGGGTTTATCCCGGTGGTTTCCGAATTACCTCCTTGAGAGGATAAGGGGTGATGTAGATGCAGATAATTTTGATAGCATCATTCGTGCTATTGCAGATTTAAAACCTGATGTGGTTATTAATTGTATTGGTATTATCAAGCAAATGGCCGCAGCACAGGATCCGATTATATCCATTTCCATCAACGCCCTGTTCCCTCACCGGTTGGCACTGGCCTGCAAAGCTGCTGATGCCAGAATGATACATATTAGTACAGACTGTGTATTTGATGGTGCAAAAGGCAACTACTCTGAAAATGACCAGTCTAACGCTACTGATCTTTATGGCAGGACAAAATTCCTGGGAGAAGTATATTATCCCCATTGTGTTACTTTACGAACATCAATCATCGGCCATGAGCTGAAGGGGAAACATGGGTTAATAGAATGGTTCCTCGCACAAAAAG
This sequence comes from Planctomycetota bacterium, assembly GCA_043807745.1. Lineage (GTDB taxonomy): Bacteria > Planctomycetota > MHYJ01 > JACQXL01 > JACQXL01 > JAZDFP01. The sequence continues at coordinate 190 of JAZDFP010000327.1, read as the reverse complement.
GGAAGGTTCGAGGTTTTACCAACGCTATTTATTCCGGGTTCCCGACGGCTGAAATTGCCCGGATCATCAGTGAATACGTAATCACAAATCCCGATTTAAAAGGGCTTTACCAGGTATCGTCTGACCCTATATCCAAATATGAACTACTACGATTAGTTGCAGATAAATATAAAAAACAGATTGAAATAGA
>JAZDFP010000326.1:0-2948 GCA_043807745.1 Planctomycetota bacterium | reverse complement strand
CCCTTTATCTTAAATGTGAGATTCTTATTTGGACGTATGACTTTTATTCATCTCAATATCTGCGGCATAACGTCGGAAATAAAACTTTCAGGCACTAATAATTGCTACAACGAAATCAGGAAGCGATATCAAAAATTCCTATGTTCTTCGAATAAGCATAGGCCGAATCTTCGAATATCTCTTAAAACCATACGATTGCACCGTAATAATCTTCCGGATGAAGTTCCATTGATTAACGAATGCAATAACACCTTGAGAATAAAGGGCAGGGGTTTTGATTGTAGAATCTCCGATAAAAATGGTTACTGGAACGGGAACGGGATTGTCGATGACAATATTTATCAATTCGATTCTTTACTTAGATTACTTTGGTCTCAAATACTTTTACTTAACGATGGTTTTTTAATACACTCTTTTGGGGCAAATTTTAATAATAAAGGATATCTCTTCCCCGGTCCCAGCGGCAGCGGTAAAACAACTCTGGCTAAAAAAGCGCCTTATTCGGATGTGCTTAGCGATGAAGTTGTTGGGATGAGGATAATAAAAGGCCAACCCTATCTTATGGGCACGCCTTTCTGGGGTGAATTCCAAAAAGGCGGCCAGCCGGTTTGCTGCCCGCTTTGCGGTATTTATTTCCTGAAAAAGAATAAACCGGTAGGATTGAAACCGTTAATAACAACGCTTGTTACGAAAAAACTCCTTAAACTCGTTTTATTCTTCGGTAATCAATCGGTTTCTGGCGGAAGTAATAAATCAATGGTGATAAACAGTGTTCAGAAATTATTAAACGTTATCGACCGATATCTGACAAAAATACCGGCTTATCAGATAAATCTCGCTAAGAACACCCGTTACGAAACAATAATGAAAATGATAACCAGAAATAAATGCTATTAAATTTAACAACCGATTCATACAAAAACACTGAAAACGCAGACCTTTTTGTTATAAAGGTTACCGGCAGCAGTATGCGTCCTTTTATAAAGAGCGGCGATTACGTTTTGATTAAACGCTGTATCTTGAACGAGCCGGTTATCGGCAATATCGTTGCTTTATCTCTACAGGAAAAGAGCGGCAAGAACGATATGTTATGCGTCCATAGATTGATTTGGAAGACCATTAACAAAACGATGACCCAATTTATTATGAAAGGAGATTCTGTTTCTTCTATGGGACGCGTAAGAATCGGCAAGGATGCAGAATTTATCGGCAAGGTTGTCAGCATTATTAAAAATAACAGGATAATCTCTGTGGAAAATCATTGGGATAATTTCATTAAATTGTTTATCTCTCTTTACTTGATTCCGTGGCAGATTATCAGGAGACATTAAAAATATGAATATAAAATTAAATGATTCAGTGGAAAGAATAAATAATTATCCGTTCCAGAAGATTGAGGATGAAACCATTATCGTTGACCCCAAAAACAGGTTAATGCACCAACTGAATGATGTCGGCTCCAGATTGTGGGAACTGCTGATAAAAGAGCGCTCCGTGCAGGAAATAGCAGATATCATAGTAGAGGAATATGACATAGATGCGCCGACTGCTCAAAAAGATATAATTCAAATCTTGGAGACACTGTCAGAGCAAAAATTAATACGGATAATCCATAAATGATGAATAATAAATCAATTCCTGAAAGTTCAATCATAGAAGAAATGTCAGCCAAAGCCGATAAATCCCTGATTCCTCTTTCTGTTCTGATAGAATTAACGCGTCATTGCAACCTGCAATGCAAGCATTGTTATCGCATTGAAGATAAAAAACGCACCGAGATGTCTCTTGCCACGATTCTTGATTTGATCGCAGGACTGCATCAATCAGGCTGTCTTTTTCTTGCCATCAGCGGAGGCGAACCGCTGATGCACCCGTCTTTTCTTGAGATTTGCCGCCGGGCGAGTTCATCCAATCTGGCGCTCAAGATTTTTACTAACGGAACGCTTATTACAACAGCCCTATCCAAAAAATTAGCATCTCTTAACATCATTGATATTTCCCTTAGTATCTATGGTGCAAGTCCTGCAACACACGACCGCATCACCCAAAAGAAGGGCTCATATAAAAAAACCATAAATGCGGCTTTAATATTAAAAGACAGCGGATTAAACGTTAGATTTAAGTATATTATGATGCAGGATAATATCAGCGATTATAAGGATATGCTCGCTCTTTCAAAGAAGATGAAAATCCCTTATGACATAGACCCTGTTATTACTCCGTGTGATAATGGCGATGCCGCACCGACTAAATTACGGCTCCGCGACAAGGACCTGGAAATATTTTACAGGAACATATTATCGACAGGTAAATTATCCGTTCCAGAAAACCGCACCCGCTCGGATAGCGTCTGTTCCTTCGGACGCTCTTGTTGCGCCATAAATTCCTACGGTGATGTTTATCCGTGTATCCAGTTGCCGGTCCCGGCCGGCAATATACAAAATGACGCCTTCAGGGAAATATGGCGTAATTCAAAATGGTTAAAGGAGATTCGTGGATTCTGCACTCGCAAAAAGCCCGTTTGTAATAATTGTGAGTTATCAATTTATTGCCATCGCTGTCCCGGAATGGATTATCTGGAAACGAAGAGTATTTATGGCATTTCAAGAGAGACCTGCCGCCATGCGCGGATAATTAAAAAGGTATTACAAAATGCTGAAAATTAATAATTACATATTGACTTTCCTAAAAATAAATGATATATGGATATTAATTAACCGTTGAAGAATGTCAGAAACAGAAAAGGAGTATAAAGATGCAGATTGAAAAACAGTTTGCCATATCAGGAGTAAATAAACCGGGAGTGTTGGCTAATATATGCCGTGCCCTGGCAGATGAAAAAGTCAATATCAGGGCATTAACCATTACCGGTTCGGGCGGCCAGGATGTAATGCGGATAGTTGTGGACAATGCTGATTCAGCGCGAACTGTTCTGACTAAATTAACAC
>JAZDFP010000325.1:0-9337 GCA_043807745.1 Planctomycetota bacterium | reverse complement strand
GGCACGAAATGACCGTCCATTATATCAAGATGAATGGAATCAACACCTGCATCTTCACATTTCTGCAATGCCTTCTTCAGGCAGGAAAAATCCGCTGAAAGAATACTTGCACTAACTTGGATGTTTGGCATAATATGAACCACAGATTAACACAGATGGACACAGATTGTCAAGAAAACTTCATAACCACAGATTAACACAGATAATCCGTGTTTATCTCGGGATTTGATTAACCCAGATAAAAATCAGTGTTTATCTTTGGTTGCATTTATGGATAAATTCAAATTAGTCAGCAAATACAAACCTTGTGGTGACCAGCCGCAGGCGATAAAGAAACTTACCGAAAGTATAACCTCGGGCAAGAAGCACAATGTTCTTTTAGGTGTTACCGGTTCGGGTAAAACCTTCACTATGGCAAATGTGATTAAGAATATCAACAGACCCGTATTAGTTATTTCGCATAACAAAACACTTGCCGCCCAATTATATGCCGAGTTCAAGGAGTTCTTCCCCAAGAATTCGGTTAATTATTTCGTGAGTTATTATGATTATTATCAACCTGAGGCATATATTCCGCAGAGAGATATTTACATAGAAAAGGATGCTTCTATTAATGAGAATCTGGAACGGCTTCGTTTGGCAGCGACCAGCGCTCTTCTTTCACGCCGTGATGTGATTATCGTTGCCAGTGTTTCCTGTATCTATAACTTAGGTTCTCCTGAAGATTATGCCGAGATGACACTGAGCATAAAAAAGGGTGATGGATTTTTCAGAAAGGATTTCCTGAGGAAATTAGTTGATATGCAATATGAACGCAATGATATTGAGCTCAAACCCGGCAGTTTCCGCACGCGCGGCGGTGAAGCCATAGAGATATTCCCTCCTTATCAGGATAATGCGGTTAGGGTTATACTTGATACTCAAACGTGTCATTCTGAGCGTAGCGAAGAATCTCCACTGCCTCAAGATAAACTCCGCGAAAAATTTCGTTACTCGTCTATAGAGACCCTTCGCTCTGCTCAGGGTGACAAAAAAGGAATGGGTTCAACAGAACGGATTAAACAGATTCTATTTGTTCATCCCCTCACGGGCAAGACCGTTTCAGAACTTAACAATTATACCCTTTTCCCAACCAAGCATTTTATTATTCCTGAGACTAAAATCAGCCGGGGCGTTGAATCTATCCGCCAGGAATTAGAAGGACATCTCAAGGTCTTGCAGAAACAAGGCAAGATGCTGGAAGCCCAGCGGCTCCAGACCAGAACTAATTACGATTTGGAAATGATTTCAGAAATCGGGTATTGCAAGGGTATAGAAAATTATTCCAGACATTTCAGCGGCAGACTGGCCGGTCAGAGAACGACCACACTCATAGATTATTTCCCTGATGATTTTATTACTTTCGTAGATGAATCTCACGTAACCATTCCGCAGATACGAGGAATGTATAACGGAGACCGTTCCCGCAAGGAAACCCTTATAGAATACGGTTTCAGACTACCCTCGGCATTGGATAACCGCCCGATGAAGTTCCCGGAGTGGGAAGTCTCGGTTAAGCAGAGGGTGTTTATCTCAGCCACACCCGGTCTGTATGAACTGGGTTTGGTAGATAACAAAGAAGTAGTGGAGCAGATTATCAGGCCGACCGGACTGGTTGACCCGGCTATTATTATTAGACCGATTACAGGACAGATTGATGACCTTATCAAACGAATTCAAGGACGGATAAAAAATAAAGAACGAGTTCTTATTACCACCCTAACCAAACGATTGGCAGAGGAATTAAGTTATTTTCTGCAGGAGAATAAAATAAAAGGCAAATATCTTCATTCTGAAATACAAACTATTGAACGTGTGAAGATACTCAACGAATTACGCGAAGGCAAATTTGATGTTCTGGTCGGCGTTAATCTGCTCAGGGAAGGTCTGGATTTACCGGAGGTGTCTTTAGTTGCTATTCTTGATGCGGACAAAGAGGGATTTTTACGTTCGGCAACATCCATCATCCAGACCGTAGGCAGGACTGCCCGTAATGTTAATGGTGAAGTCGTTCTTTATGCGGACCTGATGACCGATTCTATCAACAAGGCTGTTAATGAAACCACCAGACGCAGGAATATCCAATTAAAATATAACAAAAAGAATAATATCACTCCGAAGACTATCAAGAAGGAAATACTCAAGGGCATTGAACTGGAAGACAGGGGCAAGCAGATTAGCGTCCGGTCTATCGGTATGAAATTAGAGGCATATAACAAAACAGAATTGGTGCAGGAATTGGAAAAAGAGATGATTGAAGCCGCAGAGAAACTGGATTTTGAATATGCCGCTCAGGTCAGGGATACTATCAAAAAAATAAATCTGGGAACAAAATCCAATCGTATATAGTGAAAGTATTTAGAAATTAGCCAATATCCCAAGAGGTGTCATTCCCGTGAAAACGGGAATCCAGTATTAGGTTACCTGGATTCCTGCTTCCGCAGGAATGACGAAAGAGAAAAGCATAAGTTCTAAATATCATTACTATACAATCCCTAACGGGACTCCCTTCCAAACGCACTATTGATAGTCGCAAGTCATTATTAATCAATACGTTATAGGGGCAGGGGGGATACCCCACCCCCCTCTACCTTACCCTGCACCCCTATAGTTAAAAGGGATAGCATCTCTAATATAAATAGATAGTATCTCTAATCATAACAGACGCCATCTCTTGTAAACTTATAGTTTAGCACAGTTGATAAGGGGTGGTATTTGATTGGTAAAGAAATGGTATTAGATTACTAAACGGACGGTATCAGAAATACGAACAGGCGCCGTCTCTTATAAACTTACTAAAACATAGAGTATATAAGGAGTGCCGAGGGTTATTAACAGAGACCGTATCGGTTTATAAATGACTACGGTGTGCCTGAAAAATCGTTTTTCTATTTAGGTATACCTTTAAAATTATCTTTAACCATCTGATTTCTTATGGCCTCAATTCTTTTCAATACCGGCGGGTGAGTGTAATCCAAAAATACCTTTAATGGATGCGGTGTCAGATTGGACAGGTTTTCCACGACTAATTTCTTTAATGCCGTTATAAAAGATTCGGGTTTCTTGTGCGTCAAAACCGCATAGGCATCTGCTTGGTATTCATATTTTCGTGAAATAATATTACCGAAAATGGATAAAATCATACTAATTGGGGTATAGAGAAATCCGAAAAAGAAAAGACTGGCATAAATTGAGGTCTGCTCCATCTTGAAAGCCGCGAATAATCCTTCGTTATTGATAAATAATGAAAGGATGTAAAACATCAATCCCATAGTGAGAATACTCATAGTTATTCCCTTGATAAAATGTTTTTTCTTATAATGTCCTATTTCGTGCGCCAGGACGCAAACAAGTTCGTCAACAGTATGCTTTGCAATAAGAGTATCATATAAAACGATACGTTTGTATTTGCCGAATCCGATAAAAAAGGCGTTTGACTTGGTGGAACGACGTGATGCGTCCATCTTGAAAATACCTTTTAATTTGAAGTTTTCCCGAGCAGCGTATTTTTCAATTTCCTGTTTAAGTTCGCCGTCTTCTAATGGAATAAATTTATTAAAAAGAGGCAGGATAACAACCGGAGCAATGAATGCCATAAATAGCATAAATACGGTTACACCGCCCCAGCAACAAACCCAAGCCCATTTGCCCGTCTCGCCGAAGAACCATAGTATGCCGGTAAAAACTATCCCGCCGATAATAGCGCCCAATAATAAACCTTTTAATATGTCCAGAACAAAGGTTTTGGCCGTGGTTTTGTTGAACCCATATTTTTCTTCAATCACGAAGGTGTCATAGATAGAAAACGGAAGCCCCATTAGATAGATTGCTAAAACCAATATAGCGGCGAAAATCAAGCCGGTGATAATTTCACCATAGCCGAAACCTCTGGCTATTTTATCCACGATATTGAACCCGCCCATCAGGATAAAAGCCACCGTAATCACGGCAAATAAGGTGTCCTTAATAATTCCGAAATTAATATTTTCTCTCAGATATACCTGCGATTTTTTGTATTTATCGGCATCGTAATAACCCTCGAATTCTTTGGGTAAAACAGGCACGGCATTTTTTACGTTCAAAATATCTACCACTAAATCAAGGATGTATTTACCAATCAGGATAACTAAAATTATCACCAGATAAATATTCATCTTTATTCCTTTTCCGCCAAAGGCGGATCTGCCTCAGGCACAGGGACGCCCCGAAGGGCTTTCTTCCGAGCGACGAGACGGATATTGAATACCAGGTTGAATACCGGTAATTTTCCCAATATAATTCTTGCAAAACGAGGCAGTATGCCTGATAAGGATTCAAGCAATCTAAACGGGAATAAAGGCATCAACATAAATATTCCCATAATTTTCAGGTAAACCTTGATATCCGGGAAACCGATTTCTTTCAGAAGCCCGGATAATTCTGCAATAGAATATTCCTTTAGATGTAATCCTGTGGCGACATCATCAAAATACCTGGAGACATCGTGAGGACCGAAAATCCTGTTAGGCGTAATGCAGATATAAAATCCGCCCGGGGTTAATGAGCGGTACACCTCTTTTAAATTATCGCGGGCGTCTTCGGGATGTAGGTGTTCTATAAAATGCCTGCTGTAAATTATATTAACACTGCTATCCGGGACTTTAAGAGAAGATGCATCCGAAACAATGAGATTGAAATTAGCCGGACAATTATTACGGCTGGAAATCTCATCCGATACTTCCACCGCATATACCTTTTTTACCTGGCGGCTTACTTCCAAAGACAGTTTGCAGTTTCCTGAGCCGACATCCATAAACACGGTTTCCGGTGTCAGGAACCGCTTAAGCCAGCGCAGTTGCGGAGACGGTTTATTCCATTTTTCAGGGTCGCTTTTCTGGACCACGGCGCGCAGAGAAGGAATTTCCGTGAATAATTCATTATAAGCCTTTTTATAAAGAACGCTTCTTGATGCCTTATCAGAGTTCTTTAATTTACTGGCAAGTCTTTTTTCCAGTTCGTAATGCTTCTTAATTTCTTCAAGAGATTGGGTCATTAACATCCTCGTTATTCTAATCAATAAACGTCTGGAACCAGATTTCCAGGACCAATAACGCCCAGAGCCGGGCACCATTATCTACCCTGCCTGCAAAATGCTCTTTCATCAAACCTTGAATCGTTTCGGGCTGGAAATAATTTCGTTTCCTGATTGTTTCAGGAGAAAGTGTTTTCTGGATATATCCCTTCAGGTCATTTCTAAACCAGCGATTAATTGGAACCCCGAATCCCATTTTACCGCGGATTAAAATCCGCTCAGGCACAAATCCTCTGAGCGCCTTTTTGAGGATATATTTCAAGGTGAAACCTTTCAGTTTCAGGGCAGGCGGTATTTGTGAAGTAAACTTAACCAGTTTATGGTCAAGAAACGGCGAACGGGCTTCCAGGGAATTCGCCATACTCGCTATATCCATCTTGACTAATAAATCATCCGGCAGATACGACATCATATCCGTATAAAGCATCCGGTCTAACGATGTCTTGGCTGGTGCGTTATTATAAAGATTCAACAGATAATTCTCTGCAGTGATACCGGTAGATTGTTTTAATTCGTCTTTGAGCCAGGGCTGATAAAGTCTTTGTCTATTAATAGCATCAAAACATAATTGCCATTGCAGGTATCTTTGTGCCGGCTGTAGATGTGCCACTTTGGTAAATCGTTTTAGCCGAGTGAAGAATTTCCGCGGGTCGGCATTGCCTGACGGCAATATTAAATGGTGTATCAGTTTGCTAAGACCTCTGACCATTGGTTGCGAAATAAGTTTCTGGGCTAAATAACGCGGATAACCGGCAAAGTTCTCATCGCCGCCATCGCCGTTTAAGGCAACCGTTACGTGTTTCCTTGTTTCATTAGCCACATAATAACTCGGTAACATAGATGAATCGGCATACGGCTCGCTATAATGCCATACTAATTTCGGTAATATCTCAATAACCTTGGGAGTAACTATGAATTCATGATGCTCGGTCTTAAAATGGTCAGCCACGAGTTTAGCGTATTTCAGTTCCGAATAATCCGATTCTGAAAATCCGATAGAAAAGGTTTTTACGGGTTTAGCAGAATGTTTTGCCATAAAGCCAACCACCGCAGATGAATCAATCCCGCCTGAAAGCAAAGCACCTAACGGCACATCACTCACCATTCTTATTTTGGTGGCTTCTTCAAGCAAATCCATAATCCGTCCGGAATATTCCTTTACCGGCAGTATCATTTTCTCTTGATAATCAAGGTGCCAGTATTTCTCAATCTTGATATTGCCTTTGGCATCGCAGATGAGATAACTTGCTGGTGGAAGTTTCCTTATCTGTTTGAAGATTGTAAAAGGAGCAGGGATACAATAATATGAAAGATAATAATCCAGCGCTTCCAAATCTATATCCTTTTTTATCTCCGGATTCAGGAGAATGGCTTTGAGTTCAGATGCAAAGATAAGATATTTATTACTGTGAGCATAACAAAGCGGTTTCTTGCCGAGCCGGTCGCGTGCCAAGAAGAGTTTTTGTTTATTATTATCCCAGAGCGCCAGGGCAAACATCCCCCGCAAATATTTGAGGGAATTAATACCTAAATCTTCATAAAGATGAACGATTACTTCCGTATCGGATTGGGTATAAAAAGTATGCCCCCTTTTTTCTAAATCTTCCCGTAAAGACTTGAAATTATATATCTCACCATTAAGAACTATCCAGATGGATTTATCTTCATTGTGAATCGGCTGGTCACCGGTCTGTAGGTCAATGATTGCCAGGCGCCTGATACCTAAACCAACCGGAATACTATCCGAATGCTGGTCAGTTGAAAGGTAGATTCCCTCGCTATCAGGGCCGCGGTGGATAATCGTTTCGCACATCCGGTGCATCAATTCCTTCGGAATCCTGCTCTTGGCTGAATCAAAATTTATCCTACCGCAAATACCACACATAAGTGCAAGTTACACAATTACGATGTTAATCTGTTATAAGAAAACTTCTTAACCACAGATGAACACAGATAAACACTGATTGTATCTAATTGTCAAGAAAACCTCGTAGCTTCTGCCACGAAGGCACAAAGACACCAAGAAGAAATTAACGAATTGTTCCTCGTGTCTTAGTGTCTTTGTGGCTAAATTTTATTTATTCTCTGCGGTGACAAACTGCATTTTATAGAACTCAACAGCAAATCCATCTCTTTTCTGGTATGCATTGCATTGATGACAATCCGCAAACGGCTCTGGTCCTGCGGAACAGTCGGTGGTCTGATTGCCGGAACGAATAATCCTTTTTTCCATAACGTCTGGGATATGTCAACGGTCTTTTTGGTATCGCCGATTAATATGGGGATAATGGGTGATATGGAATTTCTCAGGTCAAAACCCATTTGTTGCAGACGGCTTTTGATATACTTGGTATTTTCCCATAGTTTTACCCGCAGAGTTTTACCCTGAGGTTTTTGAAGTATCTTTAATGAAGTAATTGTAGTGGCGCAGACGCCGGGCGGCAGGGCTGTGGTCAATATAAAGGGCCTTGATTTGTTTCGCAGATAGTCTATCAATATCTGTGAACCGGTGACAAAACCGCCGACAGAACCAAGCGCCTTGCTGGACGTGCCGATAATTATACCTATCTTTTTCTCTAAACCTAATTCCTCTGTTAATCCCCTGCCGTGTCTGCCGAAAACACCGGTGCCATGTGCTTCATCAACTATGGTATATGCATTATACTTTTTGGCTAATCTAACAATCTCCTTTAATGGAGCCCCATCACCATCCATACTGAAAATAGTATCGGTGATGATATAGCGGTGGGCGGTGCGCGGTAAGCGGTTAGTTTTAAGAAGCAGTTGCTCAAGATGTGCCATATCACGATGCCGATAGATGAATAGTCGGGCTTTGGTGAGACGTGAGGCATCTACTAAACTGGCGTGATTGAGTTCATCACAGAAAATGGCACCATCTTTTTTTATCAACGTGGTAATCACACCCAAATTAGCCGCATAACCGGATGTAAAAAGCAGGGCATCATCAGTGCGTTTGAATCCGGCAAGTTCCTGCTCCAGAGAATGATGCAGGAGAGTTGTTCCGGCGAGCAACCGAGCCGCACCCGAACCGGCACCGAATTTCTTCGTTGCCTGAACCATTGCATTTTTTACCTCTGGTGATTGCGTTAACCCTAAATAATCATTTGAACAGAATGAAATATACCAGCGATTTTCTATCTTTACCTGAGAACCTTTTATTGCCGAAATTACCATCGGTTTTCTCAAAAGTCCTTCTTCATTCAGTTTATCTAATTCTTGGGTGATATAATTTATCATACGATATAAATCATAGCATAGAATTATATAATTTCAATATAATGAGACTGTTGAAAAACCACAGGGACATCAATACGGAAATAACTCAAGAAAAAGAGGAACACGAATTGCACGAATATCACGAATTATTCGTGGAATTCGCCGTATTCGTCTTCTCTTTAAGCGATGACCGCGCTCCTGACATTGCTCCACGGCCCGCTGCGCTCCGGACTGGTAAAGTTGACCCAGCGGAAGGAGCCGTAGAAAGTCAGGCCGGCATTCTCAACGCCACAAGAAATAGTAAACAGCGCCTTCTTTGAGATATAGACCTTTGGGCAATCCTCTGAACTATTAGGCGGCTTTGCGCCTTTTGGAACGAAAATATACCTGACCTCAACCGCATCGGCAAAGGGATGGATATTGGCGCGTGACTGGTCGCTTTCCACCCGGACGCGCACGGAAATCGTGCCACCGCCAATCGGCATCAGCCAGGGCGCCGGAACCGTCTCAATCCTCGGCCTGGGACTTGGCTCAATGTCGCGCGCCGGCACGCCTATGGATATCCGGTCGCTATCAGTCATACGGTCATTAAACCTGATATGGGCATTAACAAATTTCCTGATGTCTTTCTCGTATGCCTTGCGCTCCCGGCGATGTGCCACAACATCAATGCTGGTCCGGCTGTTTTTGCTCTGCGACTTGTGGTATAACGGCTCATATTGGGTGCGGTGATTGACCAGGACATTAACAGCCGGGTCAGGGATGCCCCAAGCCGTCTTGTTAGCCACCACCTTATTAACCAAACTGCCCTGGAAAGTGAAGAAATCATCATCCTTAAGCGGAATAAAATACCTTCTCTTTGGCATATTATGCTCCTTTCAGCGTATATCGTTGACCATATAACTTATATCGTTGACGATATAAAACATATCGTTGACGATATAACTCGTATCGTTGGCGATATAATTCATATCGTTAACGAGATAATCT
>JAZDFP010000324.1:0-7724 GCA_043807745.1 Planctomycetota bacterium | reverse complement strand
ATACAGTAGGTGTACCGCCACCTATTGAGACGACATTCAAATCGCCGGTTTTACTAACCGGGTCATAATTATCAATATAAACCACCTTGGTTGAATTCGGTGTAATCCTAAATGATACAACGTCATCCATTAAAAGATTTGCTGTGACGCCATTTATTGAGATAACGCATAAATCATCTGTGCCAGTCAGATATACTACCTTATTGGAATCATCGGAGATTTCAAAATCACTGACATCATTATTCAATAAAGTAGGAGTCCCGCCGCTTATTGAAATGACATTTAAATTACCGGTTTTACTAACCGGGTCATAATTGTCAATATAAACAACCTTGCTGGAATTTTTGGCAATCTTAAAATCCTTAACAAAAATTGCCAGATTGGTTTGAGTACCACCATATATTGGGATAACCCTTAAATCGTTTAAGTCATTTATATAAACAACCTTCCCCGCATCCTTAGTAACTTGACACTCAACAACTCCGCTATTGACCAGAGTAGTCGGATTCCCGCCGGTCAAAGGCACGACTTTTAACGCTCCTGTATCCGTAACAAATGCTGCTTTTACAACAATAGGTGCTGCACTGCTTTTACTACTACTACCGCTACTACTGCCATAGTTAAAATTCGTTACAAACGCCAGCAAGAACAAACCAGCTATCACATAATATGCACGCTTTTTCATACTTTCTCCTTTCAATTCAATCGACAAGAAAGACACTTCCAATCCATTCTTCGTGGTACTACTACGAAGGATAAATCGGATGTAACCTGCTATTTTCTTCATATTCAAGATGGTTTTATCTTCCCTCAACAGGCTCGGGATTTAGCTAATAGTGAGCTTACCGAACTATAAAATAGCTCTCTAAACAAATCAGGCATTTTATCCCGACATATCAGGACTATTTTTATTCATAGGTTACGACAACTTCATATTAAGATTAATTTTATACTTCTTGTTTATAAATAAAGAGGTAATATAATTGTTTTTGCTCTATCTTAAGACGTTCTTTCTCAGTCCGGTCGTCATAGCCAATCAGATGAAGCAGTCCGTGAATACAATAGAGCAATATCTCATTCTTAAGGGGTATATTGCGAAGACGACTCTGACGGAGCGCTTCTTCTACCGAAATTACTATCTCCCCATTAATATTATCTGTAGGCATTTTCCCCTTATCAGTAAGGGGGAATGAAAGAACATCCGTAACACTATTTCTGCCGAGATATTGACGGTTTAATCCGCGGATTTCTCTATTATTTACAAATATAAAATTTAATGTCGTTCTCGGCTGATGTTCTTTCTTAAGAATATCTTTGATTATTTTCTTAAGACATCGTATATTTATCTTTAGCGAAATAGTTTTCTGGTTATTGTAAATATTAATCCGATACATATTTATAGTATTGTTAATGATAAATTTGTGTTGATAATTTATGGACTATCTTTTAACTATCTTATAAAATTGATTTACTCAAGTTTTTATTGACTGAAAGTGAAAATGATTATATAGGGGATAAAAAAAAGAGATAATGAAATTAGAAGTATATATTAACAAGTCATTCTGCAAATCGTGTGGCTATTGTATAGGGGCTTGTCCGAAAAAGATATTAGAGTTTGCCCCTTATCTTAATGAGAGTGGTTTTCATCCTGTTCATAGTATAAAGAAAGAAGAATGCACCGGTTGTGCGTTATGTTACCAAATCTGTCCTGAAATAGCCATTGAGGTAATTCGAGAGCGATGAGTACAGAGAAATATAAAATTGGTGAGAAGATATTGATGAAAGGAAACGAAGCACTTGCTGAGGGTGCTGTTCGTGCCGGATGCAGGTTTTTTTCTGGCTACCCAATTACTCCTCAGAACGAGATTCCAGAATATTTATCGTGGCGTCTCTTTGAAGTAGGTGGCACTTTTATCCAGGCAGAATCAGAGGTTAGTGCTATTAACATGATTTATGGGGCAGCGGCTTGTGGGACAAGAGCAATGACTTCATCTTCTAGTTGTGGAATAAGTTTGAAGCAGGAAGGCATATCATATAGTGCGTCAGCAGAACTCCCTATTTTTTATGCCAATGTAGTTCGGGGTGGGCCTGGGCTCGGCAATATTTCTCCAAGTCAGTGCGACTATTGGCAATCGACGCGTGGTGGCGGACATGGGGATTATAGAGTTATCGTACTTGCCCCTAACTGTGTTAATGAAATGGCTAACTTTCCGAAACTCGCATATGATCTCGCTGAAAAATACCGGAATCCTTGTATGGTGCTGGCTGATGGGTTGTTAGGACAGCTGACGGAGCCAATGAAGTTCGAGTTTGAGTGGGTTAATATAGATCAGCTCCCACCCAAAAATTATATTTTAACCGGATGCAAAGATAGAAACAGGAGGGTGATAAACACTCTCCATTTGGATGTAAATGTACTTGAGCGTCACAATTGGCATCTTTATAAGAAATATAAAGAAATAGAAACTAATGAGGTCAGGTTTGAAGAAAGATATACAGAAGATGCTGAAATTATTATAGTAGCATATGGAACTTCGGCAAGGGTTTCCGTTGATGCCATTATAAAAGGGAGGCAGGAGGGAATGAAAGTCGGGCTCATTCGACCTATAACATTATGGCCATTTCCTAAAAAAATAGTATCTAAACTTGCCGAGAAGACGGGCAAATTTCTTGTCGTGGAGATGAATACCGGACAGATGGTTGAAGATGTATTGATGTTTTCTAATGGCCAGGCCGAAGTTTATTTTTATGGTCGTCCCGGTGGAGCAGTGCCGACAGGGGATGAAGTTCTTTCGGCAATAAGAAAGGCACTAAAAAAGAGAGCAAAAATAGGAGAGGTGTGTTGTTTAAATGATATTTAAGAAGCCAAAAAGTATGACAAAAATTCCCCTGCGTTATTGCCCGGGGTGCGGCCATGGTATTATTCACAGATTGATTGCGGAGGTGATTGATGAAATGGAGATAAGGGGAAAAGTGGTAGCGGTTGTGCCTGTTGGATGTTCTGTTTTTCTTGATGAGTATTTTGACTGCGATGCACTCCAGGCGGCCCATGGCCGAGCCCCGGCCGTGGCTACGGGAATGAAGCGGAGTTGTCCTAAGGCAATCATATTTACCTATCAGGGAGATGGCGATTTAGCAGCTATCGGGACGGCAGAAACTGTTCATGCGGCTACGCGAGGCGAAAATTTTACAGTTATATTTATTAATAATGCTATCTACGGTATGACCGGTGGGCAGCAAGCGCCAACTACTATGCCGGGGCAGAAGACGACCACTAATCCTTCTGGCAGGGACCCTAAATTAGCAGGCTACCCGATAAGGATTTGTGAAATGATATCTACCTTAGATGGTCCAGCCTATATAGAAAGAGTTACTGTACACAACGTTACTAATGTTCTTCGGGCAAAGCGAGCAATTAAAAAAGCATTTAAAATCCAAAATGATGGGCTTGGTTTTTCATTAGTTGAAGTGCTCTCTCCCTGTCCCACGGGGTGGGGGCTTACTCCTTTAAAGGCGTGTGAATACATGGATAAAGTAATGATTCCATATTATCCACTTGGCGTGTATAAAGACATAACGCAAAGAAAGACAGAGGCTTCTGTTCCTAAAGAAATCTTGGATGAAGAACCATTAGAAAATAAAAACATAGGACTTTAGTGAAAATGAAGCAAACACTAATAATAGCTGGATTCGGTGGTCAAGGAGTAGTAAAGGCAGGTATCCTTCTGGCAAATGCGGCAATGCTTGAAGACAAGCGCTGCACTCACTTCCCATCTTATGGTGCTGAAATGAGGGGCGGGACAACTAATTGTTCGGTGATTATATCACAAGAAGAAATTGCTTCACCGATAATTAACCAACCGGATACAATTATCGTAATGAACATGCCTTCTCTCATTAAATTTGAGCCGTGTCTTAAGAGTGGTGGACTTCTTATTTATAATTCTTCGCTCATTTCCAATTCTCCATCAAGGACAGATGTTGAAATTATTCCAGTTCCGGCAAATGAGATAGCGGAAAAACTTGGGACAACACGGTATGCTAATATGGTAATAATAGGAACATATATAGGGAGAATAAAAGTAGTGCAAATTGGTAGTGTAAGAGATTCATTACCTATAGTTTTCCCCAAATTCGATGCCGAACTCGTTTCTATAAATGCCATGGCACTTGACGAAGGACGTAAATTTGCCGAAAGATATACTAAAAAGCAAATAAATTGCCAAACAACGAGTTAAATCCTCCTTAATCACCTTTTGAAAAAGGGGGAAACTTCAATGATTATTGTAAGGGATGTGCAGTTTGTGTTGTTGAATGTCCGCGCAATGCCATCGCTTTGATAGAAGAAGAAAAATGATAATTATTTAACCGAATTGTAACTATTAAACAGGAATGGTTAAGGTTACTAAACAAGGTTGAAAAGTGTAGACCCTGCAAGTAATTTATGTGCGGGGTAAATAGGGGAGTATTATTATGAAATATTTCTTTTCTATTAGTTATCTAACAGTAGGGATTATTTTGCCGTTAGTTTACTTGAGTATTGTAGAAACAAACAAGATTAATTCCCGTGAAATATTGCTGCTTATCCTTATTTTTATCTTTTGCACAGTTGCTGGAATATGGTTTGCCTTTACCAATAAGACAAAGAGCAAATTAATGGTTTCTGAATCGTCTAAACGGCTAATTAAAGAAGAAGTTAACCCAAGCCCGATACGCCCGGCATCAGAAAGGATAAAAGACCGTACTGCCATAAAGAAGGTTGTTTCAATTGGAGAACCTAAAACTACGTCTCCAGTAAGAACTGCTGAAAAGATAAAAGTAACAAATCAGCCTGAGGCCTCTAAGTCTGAGGTACAGGCATTAATGGAAGATATCAAAAACCTGATTAAACTTGAGAGTTGGTTGATGGCTTTACAGAAAGCCAATGAGTTAATCCATTATTATCCTGATACTCCCGAGGCGGATAAAATCAGAGGAAATATAAATTCCCTTGTAAAGAAAGTGCAAGAAAACCGACTGCGTTAAATCAGATTTATTTAGAGCCAGTTGGAGTCCCGCCAAAGCGGGACGACTTACTGGCTCTTATCCCGCACATAAGTTATGTGCGGGGTAAAATCAATTATCTATGCCTACCGATAAACCTTTAAAGGTTATTTACAATAGACTCTTATCGCACTTTGGCAAGCAACACTGGTGGCCCGCCCGGACGCCATTTGAGGTTATTGTCGGCGCTATTCTGACCCAGAATACAAATTGGTCAAATGTAGAAAAAGCCATTAACAATTTGAACTCATCCGGATTGCTCACTCCTGAAAAATTACATCGCTGTAAATTATCCGATTTGGCAGTCCTGATAAAACCGGCCGGCTATTTCAATATTAAAGCAGGAAGACTAAAGAATTTTATGGACTATCTGTTTGAAAACTATGATGGTGATTTAGAAAGGTTATTTAATAAAAGTGTATTTTCATTAAGAGAAGAATTATTAAGTGTGCGTGGAATCGGTCCTGAAACCGCTGATTCCATAGTTCTATATGCCGCAGAAAAACCAAGTTTTGTAGTGGATGCCTATACTTATCGGATAATGTTTCGGCACCGTCTTATCCCTGAAGAAACAACCTATGATGAACTCAAGGCATTCTTTGAGGAATCTCTCCAGTCGGATGTTAAATTGTTTAATGAATACCATGCCTTATTAGTTAGATTAGGCAAAACCTATTGTAAGAAAACCAAGCCGCTTTGTAATACCTGTCCATTGGATGACCTGTCGCATGATTGACACATGGTAATTATAAGACTTATTGGAACATCAATCGGATGAATTATAAGTAGAATCGTGGAGGATATTAGTATATGCCTTATCCACACACCTATCTCACACTCACCCCAGAAGAAAGTCAAAGGATAAAAACAGAACTCCAGAGATTAGCCGCACTCAAGAAATGGAATAAACGCAAACCACTCCAGACACTCTATCTGTCTAATGAGAAGAAGCCATTAAAGGATATTGCTAACTATTTAGACGTGCCTTATTCAACGGTTCGCAGATGGGTTGCTCGCTACAGAAACGAAGGTTTATCAGTGTTCTTACCCGTTGTAAATCAATAAGATAGATAAAATGAGCACTTCAGTAAGCACAAAATGACAAAATCATCTTTGATTTCATCTTTTACAGGGCATAAAAACCTGAAAATGAGCACTTGGTTGTCATAACCTATTGAAAAATCTACACGGACACCCCCCGTATACTACCCCCACCGTCCCAGTAGATAACCCCCACTATCCCAGTAGATAACCCACACTGTCCCAGTAGATAACTCCCACCGTCCCAGTAAATAACCCCTACTATCCGAGTAGATAACTCTCACTATCCGATTAGATAACCCATACTATCCGGGTAGATAACCCCCACTATCTGGGTATAGAACATACACTATCCGGGTAGATAACCTACACTATCCGGGTAGAGAACCCATACTATCCGGGTATCATACTGCCAGAAAAATTTACAAGCAACATCGGTGACACACACTCTATTACGTGATTAATCTATCCACTTTCTACAGATATCAAGCGACATCAGGGAGTAGGAAGTTGCCAGAATCGGAAAATCCTCCCACCAGCGGGAAACCTCATTCGTCCAGAATCCGTCTTTGGTCTGGGTTGATATTAATTTTCTTGCTAAGTCCTCAGCCCAGAGATGTTCTTTATTATCCGTTGTAATAAGTTTCTTTTCGCCATAGGCATCAAGGGCTTTGGCAAAGGTGTGATAATAATAGAATAATCCCTGTTTACCGAGATTTGGCTGGGCATCAGTCCGCAGACCCGGATTTTCTTCTAATGTATATTTTGAACGAATCCAATTATATGCGGATTGAACGCGAGGGTCGTTTTTATCCACATAGGCATAGATAAAACTTAATAAGCCGGCATAGGTCATACTTCCATAAGGTTTGAGTATCTTTTTGCCATCGGGTGTAGTTTCTTCACCGGCTTTGCTTTCAACAGGTGAATATGCAAATCCACCGGTATTCCCTGTAACCCGATACTTGTTATATTCGCTGCTATCCTGAATCTTCATCAGGAAGTCAACGGCGCGCTTGTATGTCTCGCTGTCCTTTTCCAATCCGGCTTTATATAAAGCATCTATTACATAAGAGGTAGTGGAAAGATTGGGATTAGGCGTTTTCTCGGTACTACCTTCTTTATAGCCCCATCCGCCCATATCCTTGTCAGAAGATTCAGGACCGTATTGCGATTTCTGCAAGTATGCCACTGCTCCTGAAATAGTTCCTTCCAGTTTCTTTTTTTCATCATCAGAACGATAGGGCAGATTGGTTTTAAGGGCGACGATACCCAAAGAGGTTTTATAGATATCAAAGGATGGTATTTTACCGGCATCCATTATACTTCCATTTTCCTGAACACAATTACTGAGATATGATAAACCTTTATCAATGGAATCTTTATACTTCAGACGTGATAATTCTGGAGATTCACCCAGAATAATTAATGTCATAGCCGTGAAAGCCGCATCATCTTTACCTTCTAAATCAGGAAATGAACCCGAAGGTAATTGCTTTTGTGTCAGCCAGAATAATCCTTTGTCAAACGCCTGTTCCAAGTCGGGTTTAATTGACCGAGCAGGTTCAGGAGTTTGAAGTTGACCCACAGGGTCACCCAGTGGGCGAGATACTACAGGTGGTATCACTATGTCCGCGGGC
>JAZDFP010000323.1:0-4901 GCA_043807745.1 Planctomycetota bacterium | reverse complement strand
GTCTATCTGCTATCTCTTTATAGGATAAACCTTCAAAATAACGAAGCATCAAAATGTTCTGATAATCATCAGGTAACTGATGAATCTTATCAAAAAGGTATTCGTCATGCCGTGATATCGGTAAAGTTATCGTCTCTTTGATTTCTTCCAATGATGTTGTATGAATCCTTCTTTTCTTAATAAAATCTCTCGCTGTATTACGAACGATTTCCATTAACCAAGCCGGGAATGTTTCCGGCTTTTTCAGTCCGGGTAAAGACAGCCATGCTTTGATGAAGGTCTCTTGGGTAATATCATCAGCGAGATGCGTATCCCTAATAATACTATACGCCACAAACTGCATCTGACCGATAAAGAGACGGACTAACGCCTCATAATCTTGACGGTCTCCTCGTTGAGACGCCTTAACTAACTCTACAATTTCTTTAGCCACTTACATACCATCCAATATTATAGACGAAAATCAACCTTAATTTATTAGATTAATTTTATAAATTTTATTCGGAATCAGCCATATTACTAACGGGGCAGAACAGTAGCAAGAAAATTCACCGTCCCACAGGGATAAACTCCGGCGCAAAGGCGTAGCCACAGATGGACACGGATAAGAATTCGTTCACCACAAAGGGCACAGAGAACGCAAAGGAATGACTAATGACGAATGCCTAATGTCTAATAACTTTATGTTCTTTGTGGTGAGTCATTATTTAGAGATTTTTTATTGACCACGTTAGAACCGGTTGATATTCTAATACTATTATGAAATGGACGAATAGTTTTATACCGACTGTTAAAGAGGACCCGACTGAGGCAGAGAGTATCAGCCATAAATTGATGTTACGCTCAGGGCTTATCAGGAAATTGTCAGCCGGGACATATAGTTATCTGCCGCTCGGATTCCGTGTTCTGAATAAGGTCATCAATATCGTGCGTGAGGAGATGGATAGAGCCGGTTCATTAGAAATGCTTTTGCCGGCACTGCATCCGCCGGAATTGTGGGAGAAAACAGGCCGGCTCAAGGATTTCGGCGATATTATCTTCAAAATCACAGACCGCTCCGGTAAATTGAACCTGTTAGGTCCGACCCACGAGGAAGTCATCACCGCTCTGGTCAGTAACGAGATTTCTTCTTACCGCCAACTGCCTGTGATTCTATACCAGATTCAGACCAAATTCCGCGATGAGATAAGACCCCGCTTCGGTGTAGTCCGCAGTAAGGAATTCCTGATGATGGATGCCTATAGTTTTGATGCGGATGACAGCGGTTTAGATAAGAGTTATCAGAAGATGTATGACGCTTATTGCCGTATTTTTGACCGCTGTAAACTGCCTTATAAGATAATTGAGGCGGACCCGGGACTGATGGGCGGAAAGGGTTCGTATGAATTCACCTGCCCTTCTCCAGCCGGCGAAGACAACTTTGTCAATTGCAGTAATTGTAATTATAGCGCCTATCCGAACCTGGCTCCCATAAAACATAATGATTCTGCCACTGCGGGCGTAAAAAAGGATATGAATCCTGTCAAGGAGGTTGCCACGCCGAATAAGTCTTCTGTAGAGGCAGTCAGCAATTTCCTTTCTGTCCAGCCGAGTCAATTGGTGAAGACTATGATTTGTAATACGGCGAAAGGCCCTGTGGCAGTGCTGGTGCGCGGAGACCACGAGTTGAGTCTTAATAAATTATCCAAATTATTGTCTTCGGCACAGGTAGAACTGGCTGACGAGAAGACCATAGAGAAAGTAACCGGCGGTCATTTGGGATTTTCAGGTCCGGTCGGCTTAAAGAATATCACCATCATCGCCGATTATTCTATTTTGGGAATGGCTGATTTCATTACCGGCGCCAATAAGAATGATACGCATTTGTTAAATGTCAATATCAACCGTGATTTTAAGATAGACCGGAGCGCCGATATCAGGGTAATTACGGAAAACGATAACTGCCCTTCCTGCGGAAAGAAACAGTTGAAGATGATGTCCGGTATTGAACTGGGCCATATCTTCAAATTAGGCACTAAATATTCGGAATCGCTTAATGCCTGCTTCCTGGATGAAAAGGGCAACAGACTGCCTATTATTATGGGTTGTTATGGTATCGGCGTCAATAGGATTATTGCGGCGAGCATAGAGAATTCTTACGACCAGAACGGCATTATCTGGCCCAGGACAATCACTCCATATAGCGTATTGATTGTTTCGGTCAATCCTTCTGATGATAAAATCTCTCAGGCATCAAAGATGATTTATGACGGGTTGTCTAAACAATCCATAGAAATGCTCTGGGATGAGCGCGATGTTTCAGCCGGTATAAAATTCAAGGACGCCGATTTAATCGGCATTCCGCTGATAATAACAGTCGGACGTGAACTCAAGAACAATAAGGTGGATATCAAATACCGCGCAAACGGCGCGAAGGAAACCATTCCTTTAGATGAAGTCGTGGAACACGTAGTTAAATATCAATCTATTCAGTAAACTTATTATTAACCTATATTATGAAATTCCAAAGTATAGCCACCAAGACACAAAGACACAAAGAATTCTTAGTGCCTTGGTGCCTTCGTGGCAGAAGTTATTCCGCCTTGGCGGGGTTAATTTATTTATTTATATTTGTGTCGTTGTTATGCGGGTGCGCAAATCCCCGGCAGCCGGCTGAAGAAAAGATATCACCCGGCGAAGTAAAGGTTTCTTTCTTTCAATTAACCCGCGGTAAAACAACGTCACAACCAATCGGCATTTATGTCGCAATGATTTCAAGAGAAAGAAACGTGCATTACGGTTTGAAGTTGGATGAGATATTCGAACAGATAAACGTGCCGCAGGTAAGCGCCATTGACGATGAAACCGCCGGAGAATTATTCAACTACCTGAATCGGGAGCGATTTTTTAACCTCAAGGAAACACCTTTAAGCCAGTTCAATCTCCATGATTTGAAAATGCCCGATTCGGTTACTAAAGTAATTAGTGTTGAAATAAATGGCGTTAAATACAGCGTTTGTTATGATAATCTGCCTCAAGACCAGCAAAAGGTATTTAACCGTATTCAGGAAGTGCTATTTACCTTTTTGAGTTTATCAACACCCAAAGCCGCTATCGAGTTCCAGGACTGGCGTGAATTAATGCCTGAAGGAATAAATAAATAAAACGGAAATATTTAAATTATGAGAAATAACGAATTCCAACAGTATCAATCACCGTTAACGAAACGATACGGCAGTCCGGAGATGGTTTATAATTTTTCCGATGAATATCGCTTCAGGACGCACCGACGTATCTGGATTGCCCTGGCAGAATCACAACGGGAATTAGGATTATCCATCAGCCGAGACCAGATTTCAGAGATGAAGAGATTCAAGGATAAAATCAATTATTCCCGGATAGCCGAGTGGGAGACCAAAACCAATCACGACATTATGGCACATATAAAGGCATTTTCAGAGCAATGCCCCAAGGCAAAACCAATCATTCATTTGGGTGCGACCAGTGCTCTGATAACGGACAATGCCGATTTGATAATATATAAAAATGCCATTACCCTAATTAAGGGATATCTGTTAAAGACAATTAAATCGCTGTCAATATTCGTAGAGAAATATAAAGGAGTGCCCTGCTGCGGATTTACCCATTTCCAACCGGCATTGCTTACCACGGTCGGCAAACGGGGCTGTATGTGGCTCCAGGATTTAGTTGATGATTTTAAGGCGCTGACCAATCTGGAAAAGAACATAAAACTGCTCGGAGCCAAGGGCGCTATCGGAACACAGGCAAGTTTCCTTTCACTGTTCAACGGAAACACTAAAAAGGTAATGATGCTTGACAGGATATTTGCCAAGAAATTGGGTTTTGATAAGACTTATCCGATAACCGGCCAGATATATCCGCGCAAATTGGATTACCAGATACTCTCTGCGCTTTCCTGCATTGCCCAGTCATGCCATAAGTTCAGCCAGGATTTAAGATTACTCCAGGGGCTCGGCGAATTGGAAGAGCCTTTCGGCAAAGAACAAGTTGGTTCTTCGGCTATGCCATATAAACGTAATCCGGTTTTAAGTGAACGAATAACCTCTTTATCACGTTTTGCAATATTATTAGCCGACAACTCCGCTTTCACGCATTCAGGACAATGGCTGGAACGCTCACTTGATGATTCGGCTAACCGGCGGATAGTTCTGCCCGAAGCATTTTTGGCAATTGACGCCATATTGAATATCTATAACAGGATTGTTACCGGCATCACGGTTTATGAAGGCGTTATCAATAAAAGGATAGAGACGGAACTGCCGTTTATGATAACCGAAGAAATCCTTATGCATGCGGTTCAATCAGGCGGTGATAGACAGGAGTTGCACCAGAAAATAAGGACATATTCAATGGAGGTGGTAAAAAATATAAAACAGGGGCGGAAAAACGATTTAATAGAACGGCTGAAGAATGATAAGGCATTCACTAAAACCATTCCTTATCTGAAGAAAATACTTGTCCCGATAAAATATATCGGACTATCTAAAAAACAAGCGGAAGACTTTTTAAAAGAAGAAGTGCTGCCTATTATTAAGAAGAAAAAATAAAGGATTATTGATTATGCTCTATAGCGACAAAGTAATGGACCATTTCCGCAATCCCCGTAATGTGGGCGAGATTCCCGATGCTGATGGAATCGGTGAAGTTGGGAATCCTGTTTGCGGTGATATGATGACATTCTATATTAAGGTTTCCGCCGAAGGCGGATCCGCCTCTGGCGGAAAGGTCGAGCGCCTGGTTGATGTTAAATTCAAGACATTTGGCTGCGGTGCGGCAATAGCAGTTTCCAGTATGGTTACCGAGATGGCAATAGGCAAGACAATCGAAGAAGCCAAAAAGATTAATCGTAATGATGTGGCAAAGGAATTAGGAGGCCTGCC
>JAZDFP010000322.1:0-5747 GCA_043807745.1 Planctomycetota bacterium | reverse complement strand
GTTGCGGCGCTGTTAATGATATTTTTGACCCCATCTGGAGCAATCCTTATATGAAGATTACAGTTGAAGAGGTTTCTTTTGAACTGCGAATTCTTAATGAAAATAGGGAGTTGAGATTAATCAATGTCTGGACCGAGGTAAAGGACGCCTTGCCCGGAGAGACCGTTAAGATTTATTGCCAACTGAAGCCTTATCTTAAAGAACCGTTTATCAAGACGATAGATTTTACTATCCCAAAGGATACGAAACCGGGTCAGGATGTGGATATTACCATTATGGGCAGTAACAATATAATGCCGCCGTTACCAAGCCCGACAAACGTGGCAGAGTTGATAAATTATCTTAAATCGTTTTATGATGGCGGTAATCTGATAGCCATAATGACATTGCCCAGTATTGACCTGAAAGTTAAGGGCGATAATTATAAATCTTTGCCTAAATCATTCCTGAGTGCTTTTATAAACCAGTGGAAGGGACCTGTCTATGGCAGAACGGGCTATGATACATATGAACGCTCTCCCACATTAGAAAAACCTCTTGAATTAGGACAGGATTATTTGTTATCAGTTGAACCGATGCAGCATATTGTTGAAGGCAGTCGCAGGGTTTCAGTCAATATTGTTAAATTTAAATCACGTTAGAAATAGAAAATTTAGTAAACAGATTTAACGGATAAAACTGAATTATAAAAAGAAAGGAGCATATTTATATGAAAAAACCGACTATATCTATCCTATCTGCTATGTTTTTCCTGCTGCTTGCCGCTAATCTATACGCTGTCCAGACTGCTTCGTGGGAGATTAATGATAGCGGTGGTTGGCGCAAAGGAGAAATGGAGGGCTCCATCCTTTCTCCGGATGGTTTCTTAACGACGGGTGTCACAGCCACTAAAATCGCTCTTGTTAATGCGCCTATTACCGACGAGGATACCGGGGTATGGTGTAATGTCAGAATAAAAGATAAAGTCTTTTTCGGCTCTGCCAAAGGCATTGTTTATTATCTGAATCCCAAGGAAAATAAATTAGAAGAGTTTTTTAATACCCAGGAATGGCTGGTCACCACAATGGTAACTTATAAAAACAATATCTTTGTCGGGACCATTCCGAATGGCAAAATATTCAAGGTTGATAAATCAGGCAAAGGTTCTCTTTTTACGACGCTGCCCGCAGGCGGTAAATATATCTGGCAACTGTGTCTTGATAGCGATAATATCCTTTATGCCGCTACCGGTCCGGAAGGCAAGATTTATAAGATTGACAAGACAGGTAAAGCCGAGGTATTTTATGATACTAAGAAGAAGAATGTTCTGTCATTGATATTTGACGGCAAGTCCTATTTTTATGCCGGAACGGCTGAGCCGGGTATAGTTTACCGCATTTCCTTAAAAGGCAGGCCGGAAATCGTGGCTGATTTCGGCGAACTGGAAATAAAAACACTTTTGTATTATAAGGATACGAAAGAGCTTTTTATAGGAACAAATAAAGGGGTTAAAGTCGCGCCCCAGGAATTTCTCGGGTTAATAAAAGAATCTGCTAAAAAGGCAGAAAAACAGCCGACACCGGGACCGGGGCAGACGCCAAAGATAAAAACCCCGAATGATAAACAGCCGGTGCCGCCTGATGAGAAATCACCACCTAAAGACCAAACACCACCTCCGCCGGATAAAAAATCTTCTGAAAAGACTCCGGACCATAAATCTGTCCCTTCAAAACCGGAAGGAGAACAAACGGAAAAGAATGAATCGGATAATGGCAAAAGCGTTATTATGCAACCAGAAGAGGAATTTGATGCATCTTCAAAATCTGAGGAGGGTGAGGGTGAAGGAGAAGAAGAACCGACACCTCCACCAGTCGCTGCTGAATCTGAAACACCTGTTAGTCCTACCGAGACAGTTTCAGCACCGCCGCCTCCGGAAACACCCCGGCCACCGGTCCATTGCATTATTTATAAACTTGCTAATGACGGCTTGATAAAAGAGGTTGTGGCTCTTAATGATTGCTATATAACAGAAATGAAGATGGATAAAAACGGTTGCTTAATAGTCGGGACAGATAACAGCGGTAGAGTCTATCAGGTTTCCCAGGATGGCAAATTTTTTATACCTTATGACTTTGATGCCGGGCAGGTTTTGACATTAGTGATGAATAATGATAATGAGTTAACCGCGGTCGGCACGGGTAAAAAATTAGCGGTTTATCTGATTCAAAAAGACCTCGTACAAAGAGCTTCTTTTACAACTGATGTCTGGGATGCTAAATTCCCGGCTCGTTGGGGTGATTTTTCATTTGATGGGCAAGGCACTGTTGCACTCCAGACTCAGAGCGGTAACACCGCTAAACCGGATGAGACTTGGTCAGACTGGTCAGAAAAGACGGTTATCAAGGGTAAAGAATCAGTTAAACCCATAAGTCCTATCGGACGTTATTTCCGCCTGAAGATATTCTGGGAAGACAAAGATACGATAGTTCAGCGTATTACTCAGAATTATTTGATTTATAATCAACAACCCAAGATATTAGAATCCAAAATCAGTCCGATTCCGCCTTTGCCGCCGACAGGTATTCCGCCGCGGATAACGGCCAGAAAGATTACCTGTCAGGCAAAAGACCCGGATAACGATATATTATCTTATCGTATTTATTACCGGAACGAGAATCAGAAAGTATGGATACTTCTTAATCAAGAACAGCCGGGCGGATTGATAACCGCTAACGAGTATAACTGGAATATAGATTCGCTTCCCGATGGCAGATATTTTATTCGCCTTGAGGCAACCGACGAAAAGGTTAATCCTCAGGGGGCTGAATTAAAAGACGAAAAGGTTTCCGAAGCGGTTATTGTGGATAATACAAAACCTCTTATAAAAGAACTTACTGTAACCGAAAAATTGGAATGTTCCGGCAAGGCGGAGGATAATCTCAACCAGATTAAAAGAATGGAATGTTCCATAGACGGCGGCAAATGGGAATTGGTCTTCCCGCTGGATGGAATAATGGATTCCAGAATAGAAGGATTTAAATTTATTATTCCTCCGGTGGATACAGGGAATCACAATATATCTATCCGTGTCTTTGACGCCTACGGTAATATAGGGTTGGAACAGATAGAATTTGAGAAGAAATAGTTTTTGTAATGAAGTACACTGTGCCAAAAGCATAGGGTATCAAGATATTGAACATACACACTATTTGTCATTCCTGCGTAGGCAGGAATCCAGTTCTTTGATTATTCTTCTGGATTCCCGCTTTCGCGGGAATGACAGACGAAGGAAACCCCGTGGCAAGACCACAGGGAATTATTAAGTTAAGGGATGTAAACGGATTAAACAGATTTAATTGATTATCCGTTTTATCAGCTTAATCAGTTTACCGAACGAATGAAATACTTTGTAGGCAGATTTATATTCAGGTATCGCTGGATGATTTACATAGTTGTTTTTGTGCCGATGTTATTTATTCATTGGCACGAAACCGTTCATTGGTCAACCTGGCTGGTCGGTTATGTTTTACTATTTTTCGGGGCGATGATAAGGATTTATTCCGCATTTTATATCGGCTGGAAGGGTAAACCAGAGGACCCGTTAAAAAGAACGCTTACCACTTGTGGTCCCTATCAATACAGCCGTAACCCCTTGTATTGGGGCAATATCCTCGGTTTTGGCGGTGCCGCCGTTTTGTTTAAATTGGTCTGGTATGTTCCTATCGCGGTCATAATTATCTTTTTGATACATCATTTTTTAATCGTATGGTATGAAGAAGAGCGGATGCGGGAAAAATACGGTTCTGCTTATGAAGCATACTCCAAATTGGTTCCACGTTGGGGACCAAGGTTATTCGGACCAACTCCCTGCGAACCAAGACAGCCATTTCCCTGGACACGGGTCGTTATGGCAGAATTAGGCACCATCGGCGGCTTCGTCGGCACCATTATCCTGGCTCTTATAAAGGCAAATTGGCTTTGTTAGTTTTAACTATTCTTAATATGGAATGGACAGTCCATCCTTTAAAAAAAGACATCAAGAAATCAGCCTTTCTTATCGCATTTATAATACTAATCTGTCTTTTAACATACCTTACGTTTTATAATCTTTTATTTGCCATAATGGCATTTGTATTGCTCATTATTTCTATGCGACAGTTTTTTGTCCGCACTCATTATAAACTGGATGCAGAAGGAGTAATGGTAAATTCTTTAGGCAACCGGAAAAAACAATCTTGGAATTACTTCAAGAGCTTTTATGAAGACAGGAAGGGTATTCTTTTAAGTCCCTTTAAGGATAAATCATATCTTGAGAATTTTCGTGGCGTATATCTGATTTTACCGGAGAACGAAAGACCGCAGATATTGGATTTCATTAAACAATCCATTCTCCGTAGCAGTTGTTCTGCTACTGCGAAGGATGAATCTATCAATCCCAATTAGTCCTATTTAATCAGGAATCTGATAGTAATCTTAAAATAATGTGAACTTTTAATGGTCTAAGGCTACTTATTTATGAACCCCGTTAGGAATAGGTTGGCCGTTCGTTCCGCCTCGTCTCCGCCGAGGCGGGTAGACGACCGTAATAACGGATTATTCTTTTTGTATAATTGATTAATTGGTTTTCTATTATAATATACTACATTTATATAAAACATTTCTAACGGGGTGAAGGATATTTCTTATGGATGAAGCGGACTTGCTCCGTCGCCTGCGCCTGAAAGATGAAGAGGCGTTCAATGAACTGGTTCAGGCTTACGGGCCTCGTTTGCTCCGCGCTGCCAGATTAATCACCGGCAATAATCAATATGCCGAGGAACTTGCCAGCGATGTCTTTGCCGAAGCATATCTGGCGTTGCCTCGTTACCGCGCTGAATCATCCCTCTTTAACTGGCTTTATGCAATTATGCTTAATCAATTCCGGTATCGCCTTCGCCAGAAAAAACGGTTTGTTCCTTTGACTTCCGAGATTGTTTCAATTGATAACCAGCCAGAACATCCTGAAAAAACCGATTTTGTTAATAATATCTCCAACTGGTTGTCTTTAGTTTCACCCGAGCATCGGGACGTTCTTATCCTGAAATATCTGGAACAGAAGAAGATTGATGAAATTGCCGATATCCTTGGAATTCCGGTTGGGACGGTCAAAAGCCGGATACATAATGCCCTGGAATCCTTGAGGAAAATTATAAAAGATATGAACCTTTTACCGGATAGTGTTACTAACTAACAGAGAGGAAAAGATATGGATAATAGAGAAGAAACTGAACTGAAATGGCTGGAACAAAAACTAACCGATGAATTATTCCGATACCCTGTGCCGGATGAGTTGCCTCCTGATTTCGTTAATAAAGTCACGCAAAAGATAAGAATCAGGCAAAGACAGGTATTTGTTCGGCGTATTTTTGCATTGTCCGGCGCGGCTGCCATGCTTTTAATCGGTTTGGGTATTACCTGGTTCTTGCTAAAGGGAACGAAACAGGAGTCTCAAATAGGGCTAACGTCTTCACAGGTACAGGCAGATGAATTTGAAATAAATTTATCTCGGGTAGAAGTTCCCTCAGACGCGGCCGGTCGGATTCAAGTTCTCAGTCAATTAATCGGAACAGAAAATTTCACGCTTTCTTTTGACCGTAAAAATGATTCTTGTGAAAATGCCATGCCTTGACGACTCCTGGGAAAGCGGTCGTCATGTATACCTGGCCGAACTTTTCGAAGATAGGATCGTCACACCGCAGTATCTCCATGAGGCGCCCGCGGTCGTCAGG
>JAZDFP010000321.1:0-2770 GCA_043807745.1 Planctomycetota bacterium | reverse complement strand
GCCGGCAGGATGGCGATGTGGGCGAAAAAGGGTTATTGTGTCGACAGGGTTAAGAAACTTGGCAAAGAGATGCGGGACGCCGGGGTTAAATTCTATGTAGGAGAAGGCATGTATCAAGGTAGAAAGCATTGTTGGATATGGTATAAAGATAAAATACTTGACCCTTCACAGATAAACGATGACAAGAGTTTTTATTCTGATGAATGGTATATGTCTTATGAGAACTTTCTGGAGAGGTATTCGTGAAGAAAAGTGCTTTGAGGCAATTTACGACAGGAATAGGTAAACAGATAGCCATTGGCATCGTCTTATTATTAGCCTTACTGACCGTTGTTGTTATGACATGTGACATAATCAACATGAGAAAATGCTCAATCTGCGGAGATATAACCATCGGCAAACAGGAAGCGATAAACGATAAACCTGTATGTGAAAAATGCTATTATAAGGAGTAATTATGTCGACTAACGGCACATTTAAGATTCTAAGTTGGATAGGGGGATTCTTTATTTTTATGGTGTTACTCTACACCACCTTCCATCAGCCGTTAGTCTTAGCCATCGCCAAAGAAGCCGAAGCCCGACAGAGTTGTGACGCCCAAATATCCTCCGAAATAGGAAAGAAGCTCGACGTGATTATTACTCAAAACGTAGATATAAAGACAGTCATGGCCGGAGCGATGAAACAAATTGAGATAAACACCAGTCGACTCGGGAAATTGGAAGATAAGATTTATAAATAGGAGGTTCTTATGGACACTCTTACAAGAGAAGAGAGAATAAATAAGTTCGCCTATGAAGCCTATGAATGGCATAAGAAAAAAGGGCACTTTCCCGACAGGATAAGGGACTGGATAGAAGGCGTCCATGCCTGCGAAGCCGATGACAGGAAACAATCGATGGAAGACGCATGGAATTACGCTCACAGCCCGTCGAGGATGCGATGCTGACATGGGATTGTGTTTTATGTATGATTTGGGGGCTTTGTGTTGGTGCGGTTATCGGTAGGATAACTAAGAGGTGATTATGTGGAATAAAGCGATCGAGAAATTACTGAGTGGGCGTTACATACTAACCGTAGCTTCAGCGTTAGTATTTG
Source organism: Planctomycetota bacterium (assembly GCA_043807745.1). Lineage (GTDB taxonomy): Bacteria > Planctomycetota > MHYJ01 > JACQXL01 > JACQXL01 > JAZDFP01. Next base: position 1,672 of record JAZDFP010000321.1, on the reverse strand, counting down.
TGTATTGCAGTATTAAGGGAATACTCAAACCTGATACGGTGGCAACAATAGTTGTCATGGTCTTTACACTTTACTTTTCACGAGACAGAAATGGCATTCCTAAACCTTAAAACTTGGGTTAGATTAAGAGCGACGGCGTTCGTGTTATCTAAACTTGATACGGAAAAAATAGCTGATTATTTCGTGGATTACGGATTAAAGATTTACGGGAGAGGCAAGAAGGATTTTCTTGAGTTGATATACGTTCAGTTACTATTACTGACAAGTGCTGTAAACAAAAGGATAAAATTATGAACTGGCTAAAGAAGTTGTATGAAAAATTGGCGTTCCAAAGTCGATATGACAAAATAAAATTGTGGAAATTACCTGACGATGTAGAAAAGTTATTCGATGAGACATGGGATAACCTTCCAAAGAATATTCAAAAAGCCCTATGGGAATTGATTAAGAGACTATATGATAGATACGGCGAGGAATTCGCTATAATAATTTTACAGAAACTGCTCGGTAGCCTAAAAACGCAGGTCTTTGCGAGGGGATAACATGAACTTACAAAATATAGAAACTCTTGTCCTTCAGTTAATTAAATTTGATAAATACTCTGATTTGTCCGCGGATGCAACAAAGATCGCCGATTTTGCGGTATTACACCAATGCGTTAATTTAGCCAGAGAAGATTTCAAGATTAATTGCTCCGCTCCTGAACTCTTAACTATCGGGGCTACAATACCAACTATTGTCAATATGGCGGGATATAGCCTAGCCGCTGATTTTGATATTCCGGTCGCTTTTTATTACGCTACCTCCGCCTCTACCAATGGAAATAGATTAACAAAAACAACCGCTGAACAACTTGCCGCGTCAATAGCGTTATCAACTGTTGGAACGCCAACGACTTATTGTATATTGGGGACGTCAGGAAACCTGATTCAGGTTTATTTACTCCCGATACCCGATGTGGTGGGATTTTTATTTCCGCTTTACAAACCTGTGCTTACCGCGTTATCGCTCGCGGCGGATGAGGATATAATACTAAGAAAATATCCTAAAATCATAATAAACTTCGCCACGGCTTACGCCGCCCAGATGTTAAAATCTGACCAAGTGATGTATGACAAATACTATGCGATAGCTTTATCAGAATGTCGAAAGATAGACTTACGTCAAATATCGGGCGATACCGTTCCCGATTTAACGGTTGATACGTTCTTACAGACTAAAAGACAGGACAGGCTGACTATATGATAATAAATAAAATATTTAAAGTAGATGGAACACAGGCATACACAGTAACGGCTGGAGATGTAATAGTTGTTAAAGTTAAAGGTAGTGATGAGTTTAGGTATAAAGTACCGGATAATTTTAAAGGCACGATAACTATAAATATTACAGGCGCGCTAACGGAGATTGAGCCCAATTGAAGAAACTATTTGGTATATTGACCGCTGTTTTGTTAGTAGGTTCGCTTGCTTTTGCGGCGGGGGAACTTACGAGTTACTATAAGATGAAATATCTTGGTGTGAATCCTCGTGTCAATCCTCGCCTTCTCTCCGAAGATGAAGCTTCAAGTGCCTCCAATATTACTCTTGATGAAACCGGAAGTTTCTGCGATAGAGACGTATTCGGTCAATATAACAACACTTCAGGGGCATTAGGTAGTAATTCTATAACC
>JAZDFP010000320.1:0-4905 GCA_043807745.1 Planctomycetota bacterium | reverse complement strand
ACACTCCCTACCTGATACCCCAAGACTTCCTACCCGATACCCCAACACTCCCTACCCGATACCCCAACACTCCCTACCTGATACCCCAAGACTCCCTACCTGATACCCCAAGACTCCCTACCTGATACCCCAACACTCCCTACCTGATACCATACCGCCACCCCCCTGAAATTTTTCACCTGCAATACCGCACAGAATAAGGGTTTTAAGGATTCTTGTCATAACTTTAGAAACTATAAGGTGGTTATGACAATTGCTCAATTTGCATAATCCATTTAATATCAACAAGTTATACGAAACAAAACCTGCTTGTTATAAATGGTAGGTCTGTAATGACTTACGACAATTGATGGTATAACTATATAGTAATAAATGAGTTGTAGAAAATGGATGTGTCCCGCAGGCATACTTTCTTCTGCCACGAAGGCACCAAGACACGAAGAATAAATTAATTTTTCTTCTTTGTGCCTTAGTGCCTGCCTGCGGTCAGACAGGTCTTAGTGGCTAATTTTTTACTATGGAACCCGGGAATAATTATCTGGCGCCGACCCACTGGGCTAATGGCGCCAATAGGCATTGCCCCCACACCAAAGTATTTGGTGTGGGGATAACCTCGTCTCTACGGACTTATGGTACTCTTGAGTAATTATCGTAGGCATAGCCGGTCATACCTGCCTGACGGCAGGCAGGTCGCCCGGTGAATAGGGGCCATCTCCCACCGCAATCGTGGTCGTGGGGACTATAGTATGTATTTCTTTATTTATTGCTTATTACTTGACTTTATTCCTTTTTTTAATACCTTACTGGGGTTCTTACTGGCAACGAAAGGATAAATATGAAAATAACATCTGTATTTTTATGGTGCGCTGTCGGATTCCTAATCTCCATTATGGTCTTGATAAACGGCTGTGGTAAATCTCCCGAACCACCCAAACCTGAATCAACCAAACCAGAACCAATCAAATCGAGCCAATTAAAAGCCGAAGAGTTTTTAGCCCAACAGAAAGGAAAAGTAGTAGTAGCGTTATTAGGGATTGAAGGCTGTCCGGGAACCAGAAAAGCCACTGAAATTCTGGCTAAGATGTCGCAGGATTGCCCGGCCGATTTGGTCATGGCTCGTTTGGATGTGCCTTTGCAGGTGGAAAGCCAGTTTAAGCCATTAACAAATTGGAGTTACAATTATTACCACGCAATTGATTCAGATAGAGCAGTGGCCAATCGCCTTGAATTCTTTTTCTATCCGACTTTATATATCATAGACCGTGACGGCGAAGTGCGTTACAGCGGCGGTTGCGATGAAGAAAAACTCAAGTCAATGATAACGGAAATCCTGCAGGAAAAACCGGGTATCCAGAAGAAAATCTATACACCGCCGATGTTGGCTGTAGGAGCTTCTGCTCCGCTATTTCAGGCTAAAACCATAAAGAATGAAGGTGCTGATTTGCAACAATTATTGGCTAAGGGTCCAGCTTTATTATTTTTCACTTCAGCCGGCTGTCCTTTTAGCAGAGAAGATGCCAAGAAAATACCCAATCTGGAAAAGGAGTTTAAGGATAAGGTTTTTACCATTGTTATTATTGAAAAGGGACGTAATACAGAAGTTATCAATAACATCTATCAATCAATGGATTTTAGCGGGGTTGTGATTTTAGATTCGGATAATTCCATCAGTCAGAAATACAGCGTTGAGCCGGTTCCTTTTTACTTCACGATAGATAAAGACGGCAAAGTCACGGCACGGGGTCCATATACAGACTCTGCCGCACGGCAGGCTCTCAATGCGCTTTTTGGGATACAGTCTAATCCGCAAGAAAATCCCGCTGGAGGCGCCGGCTGAAGATAAACACCAGGAAATTCGGCGAATTTCTGAATATACTCCCAAGAAAATGAGCGCCTACGACGCTCCCGCCTTGCGGCGGGACAGGCATGGCGCGGAGTTTATCCCACTGGGAGCGCCACTTCGTAACCACTCGTCTCGCTGTCCTTCCGGGCCTCCCAGAAAGGGCGGCGAAGCGGGCAGATCACACAGATTATTTAGTTTGTAGAGTCTATAGAGTTTCATCTTGGTCACTAATAGGATTACTTCATTATGTCTCACCCAGTAAAAAGTGCACTACGGCTGAAATAAATTTAATTAAATAATTCTTCTTTAAATTCTTGCCGGATTTCATAATATATGCTAATATAGGCATATATCTATTAGTTAACAAAAGAAAGGATGTATAGAAAATGAAAGAAACAATATGTGTTTTAAAAGCCATATCCAATGATACACGCTTACGCATTATGCGCGTATTAATCGAGTCAAAACGGGAATTGTGTATTTGCGAGATTATGGATTCTCTGGAACTACCGCAATACAATATCTCCAAGCATATCAAGGAACTGAAAATAGCCGGATTGGTTACAGAGCGGAAAGAGGGACAATTTGTCTTTTACACACTTATCCCGCATAAAGATAGATTCTATCAATTGCTCTTAAAATCTCTTGAGGAAATTGATAACGAGATTATTAAGAAAGACAAACAAAGGATGAAAAGACGGATTGCTTTAAGGGTAAGCGGTAAGTGTGTCGTGGGAATGAGAGGAAAGTAAAAGTTAAATGAAAGAACGAACTAAATTATTACTGATTATCGCCGTATTTTTGCTGGCTTACTTTATTCCATTTGGACATCTCAGGGTCCAGAATGCCTTGATGGAATCGTTCTATATGCTCCAGGATTACGCCCGCCAGCATATTATTTTATGCCTGGTGCCGGCGTTCTTTATTGCCGGCGCGATTGCTAATTTCGTCAGCCAGGCAGCGGTGATGAAGTATTTTGGAGCCAAAGCCAATAAGTTTCTGGCTTATTCGGTGGCTTCGGTTTCCGGCACAATTTTAGCGGTTTGTTCATGCACAGTGTTGCCTATCTTTGCAGGTATCTATCAAAGAGGAGCCGGTATTGGACCAGCCACAGCTTTCCTTTATTCCGGTCCGGCAATAAATGTCCTGGCAATTATTCTGACAGCGCGAGTATTAGGATTAGAATTAGGTGTTGCCCGCGCAGTTGGCGCTATAACTTTTTCAGTTATAATCGGTTTATTGATGCATCTGATATTCCGCAAAGAAGAACAAACCAAACAGAATGCGCCTGATATAATTCTACCCGAAGAAACCAAAGGAAGCCGTTCATTATTGAAGAACACCCTTTATTTTGCCGTGATGTGCGGAATTCTGGTCTTTGCCAATTGGAGCAAAGACGAATCAATTCCTTTCTGGCAATTTATCTATTCCATTAAATGGTATATCTCAGGCACGCTATTGATTATGCTGGGATTAATGTTGGTGAAATGGTTCCGTAAGGAAGAATTAGGTTCTTGGGTGGATTCCACCTGGTGGTTCGCCAAGCAGATATTCCCTTTGCTTATTGCCGGCGTCTTTGTTTCAGGATTGCTTCTCGGCAGACCCGGACATCAGGCTTTGATTCCAAACGAATGGATAGTGAAATTAGTAGGCGGTAACAGTTTGTGGTCAAACTTCTTTGCCTCTTTCACAGGTACCCTGATGTATTTTGCGACACTAACCGAGGTACCTATTTTACAGGGATTAATCGGTTCAGGGATGGGGAAAGGTCCCGCATTAGCGCTCTTATTGGCAGGTCCGGCATTATCTTTACCCAGCATGATAGTTATCAGACAGATTATAGGGACAAAGAAAATGCTGGTCTATGTTTCACTGGTGGTAATAATGGCAACCATAACCGGAATGATTTATGGAGCGTGGTTCTAAGATGGCTTACTTAAATGAAGTGAAAATAATTAAAACGATGCCGTGTATTGCGATGCCGGAGAGAATCAGGTTTATTGCCGAACTTGACCGCGATATTTCCGAGGTAATGCCTTATTTGAATGCGATTATGGAAGACGCTATCTATAATCATAACGGCCTGAGTATAACTTTGAAGAGAGATGGCAGATTAATCGGGATACAATCAAGACAATTAGCGGCTGGAAAAGTCGTTGATTTAAAAGAGGCAAATGAGTTGATTGACTGGTTTAAGAATATGGTCAATGATTGTTATAACCGGAAGGATAGTATTACCCCGAATTATGACCGAAGGAAAACACTATTACCGCTGGATATTTACAAGTTATTACCGGCGACTAATTGTAAGAAATGCGGCGAACCAAGTTGTATGGCTTTTGCGGTAAAACTGGTAAATAATGAAAAGAATATTATGGTCTGCGCTGATTTATTCTCAGGGAAATTTGCAGATAAGAGAAAAATGTTAATCAGCATGTTAAAATCCTGCGGTTACAGCGTACCGGAACCTTTTTCTGAGAGTTAAAAACGAATAGAGGAGGTAAATCGAAGATGAAAATAGAAATACTGGGAACGGGTTGCCCTAAATGCAGGAAATTGACCGAATTGACTAATGAAGCGGTCAAAGAATTGGGCATTCAGGCAGAGGTTGTCAAAGTTGAAAAGATAACTGATATTATGAATTACGGCGTGATGATGACTCCCTGTTTAGTCATAGACGGCGAAGTCAAGGTGGCTGGTAAGGTTCCGAGTAAAGAGGAAATAAAGAATCTATTAATCTCTAAAACCCAAAAGTAAAGGAGATTTATTATGGTAGATTGTTGTTATAGTATAATTTTTTACTAAATTCTTGACAATTTCATAATATATGCTAATATGAGCATATAAACATTAATTAAATCGAGAATAAATAGATTTTTAGCACAAGTTTTTCAGCCCTGATGTGTTTATATAATTAGAACTAATTAAGTGATTTCGAATAATGATGACAGGATTTTTTCTATAGTAACCGTATTGAAACAGTAAAATGGAATCTGTGCAGTTTGATATGATATGGCGGATTCCGAATACATATTATAAAGAAAGGAGTAAATATTATGAAA
>JAZDFP010000319.1:0-12741 GCA_043807745.1 Planctomycetota bacterium | reverse complement strand
CGGAGACGGGCCCCGGTCATTATCAAAGAACAGGCCATAAAGAAACCCAGTTTAGTGTTCAGGACGGGCAGCTTGAGGGCACTCAAATAAGCTACCGCCAGTTACAATGCTGTGGTCACTTAGTAAGAGCTGGCAATGCTGTGGGGGTATGCGCGGTAGGACACAAAACTGTTTGTGCACAGTGCTCTGCAAGGTGTACCGTATGTCGCAACCTCGTTTGCAGCCGCCATTATATTATTGATGAGCAACATGGTGGCGTCCCTATTTGCGATAACTGCCTTGCCAAACTAAACGGACCTCCTGTGGATATACGAATCTTCATTGCGATTGCGGTTATGGTCATCATATTGGTCATCTATTTCCTTCTAAAATAAAGGAGTTAATATGACGTACAACGTATGGACTCGGATACTCATTGGGTTAATGGTCTGGCTTATTGGCATAATAATTCTTACGCCCATAAGCAAGCAGGGGAAAAATTTTTCTGAATTTAAAACCCTGATGTTTTTGGGCACAATTACTTTGTTGATTATCTGTTATTTTAAGCTTACCAGTAAGAGGAGGTAATATTTCTATGCCATATCATTCGGTTAATCCAAGTACAATTAATCTGGGTATAGACTTGGCATATCGACTTGGTATTATAAAACAGGACCCTGTCTTAAGAAATATTATTCATTTATACAGAAGACTTAAGGCTTCCGGAGTAACTGACAGAAATCTGGAGGTGTTGCTACGAAGCAGACTTAGCCCGGTCTTCAGGGCTGCCGCCCATAATCGTATAAGGCTTCTTTTCAATTTCCCCGAGAAAACTGCAGGCGATATTCATATCGGTAATGATCCTTTTAAAAAAGCTGTTCTCATCATGTTTAAAGACCTAAGGGGGCATGTCCTGATAGTGGCCAGCACTACCAGCGGAAAAACAGTTTTGATGTTTGTAATGATAAGATCTTTATTAGACTATAAGAAATCTTCAGGGAAGGGTTTTTCCTTTCATATGTATGATTATGTCAAGAATGATTTCCTCAACCTAATTCCAATGTTTGAGCGATTTAATGAACCAGTTTATGTTATTGACAGGACTAATTTGTTTTTCAATCCGCTCAATCCCCAGGGAAGAAGTATTTCCAGTACCATAGAACAATTCACCGAACTTTTAGCATTCTGTTTTTCAGCACAAGAGCCAACCCGCTTTGCGGTAAGGAAAGTATCGGCCCCCCTTTATCAGAAAGGAGTGCCTCCTACTTTGGGAGAGCTCAGAGAAAGCGTACAGAATGACAAAGAGATTAACGAAGGAATCAGAATTAACTTGGCGTCCAAGCTTGATGGACTTTTTGCAGCACTACCACAGATCAAAAACTGCAGGTATGGTTATTCTTATGAAGACTTGGCCCATAGGAATATTATTTGGTCTTTGCCCGGAATGGGAATAGAGATCCAAAATTTTATTGTGTTCAGTTACCGGCAAGGATTATTTTCGACCCGTGTGGAGCGCCGATATTACCGGGCAGAGCCAGATCTGATTAATTTTGATGACGAGGCATGGCGTCTTTTTAAATCTGGTGAGCATAATTCTCTAAGCCGCTTCACGGCCACGCAAAGAGCCCTAGGTATTGCGCAAGTGCTTGGAAGCCAGACGCCAGATTTAGATTCAGCCGTTGTGGGAAATACTAATATCCGGATTGGCGGGCGCTTAACCACTTTAGGTAATATCAATACTTGGGGCGGGGCCTTAGCGCTGAATAGCGAACAAAAAAACTTATTGATTTACCTCAGACCGGGTGAGTTCATTATTAAGATTAATTCCGAAACAGGACATCCTTATCCTTTTGTTTTTAAGGCTCCTCTGGTTCAAATCCAACACCATATTGATGATGCAGAAATAAAGAGGCGGGCCGATGCGTTAGTGGCCGAATTAAAACCTGACATATCCGTAAGCCCGCCGGTAATAAATCCGGAGGCTTCCAGAAAGGATAATAACCTTTCAAAAGATGAGCTGTCTCTGTTAAAAAATGCCTATAAAAATCCCGTTCTAATCCTGACTCGCCATTACAGAGACTTAGGGCTAAACAACCGTCGCGGTACCGAGGCGGTAAAAGGACTTAATAATAAAAACCTGATCAAATTATGGAACATTGAAACCGGTGCACCTGGACGGAGCCCAAAGATTATCCAAATATTAGATGAGGGGTATGAAATTATAAACGAAAAACCCATCGAAAATAACGGGAGGGGTGGCTTTTTCCATGAACTATGCAAAACTATTGTAGCCAATTTCTATAAAAACGAAGGCTATGCAGTGGAGATAGAATTTCCTCTTGGGGGATCCAAAACAATAGACCTTATTGCGGTAAAGGAGAATGAAAAAATCGCTGCGGAAATAGAGATTTCAGGTGACCACTGTGAAGAAAATATTCTGAAGATTTTGCCCTTAAAGTACAGCAAGATAATAGTGGTTTATAATGATAGAGCCATCAGGAACAGATATGAAAAAAAGTACTCCACTTTGGGTGTGACTTTTACGCCGATTTATTTCTACCATAATACCCTGTATAATAAGAAGTTACATTAGATTCAATTAGGTGTTATAAGACAATGATAATAATTATTAAATCGAAAGGTCGTGTGGAGGAAATAAAATATGAGAAATAAAGATATTCCGATGGAGACTTCTCTTTGGCGCGTTGAAGATGCGGCACATTATCTAAAAAGGACCCCTCAAGCGATCTATAAAATGGTGGAGCGGGTGCAAATCCCATACGTTAAGATAGGTCGGTTGGTCTATTTTCATCCGGGTAAGGTTGAAAAGTGGGTATTAAATCGAGTTGTCAGGCCAACGTCTGGTAATAATTCATAACTATCTTGACTCAGAATTATCAAAATGGTTAAATATTTTCCGCTTGTACGGGGTCCGTCCCAGACGCGTCCGGGAAGGAGGTGCGAAAATGGGATGCGTTCGTAAAGACCGACGGACTGGCTGGTATGTAGGTGACTACGAAGATTGGCAAGGGAATCGCGTACGAAAAAAATTAGCCCACCATAAAAAGACAGCTGAGGAAATGTTGCACCAGATTGAAGATCGTGAGGCTAAAATAAAAAATAGCGAGATTAAACCCCTGACGCCAATTAAGTTTGATGAATTCTGTGTCAAGTATCTCGAGTACAAAAGGAATGACCCGGATGTTTCCCTTAGGTACTCCAAGAGACTGACAACCAGCATTAACAGCTTGAGGCCGTTCTTTGGAAAAGTGGAACTTGCTCGTATTGACCGGGCGCTTATTGAAGAATATAAGCGATCGCGGTTGAATAAACCAAGTGATGTAAGGCAGATTAAGGGATCGACAATTAACCGGGATCTGAGTTGCTTAAGAAACATGTTTAACGAAGCCATTGACTGGGGACATGTGCGAGCAAACCCGGTTGCAGCCAAGGGCAAGCATAAAATCTTTTTTAAGGAAGCACCTGCCCAGAACAGGCATCTGCCTCCGGAAAAGATTAACTTGCTAATGAATGCCTGTGCTGACTATCTCAAGATAGTTGTTTTGTTCGCCTTATGCACTGGTTTTAGGCTGGGGGAAATCTTGGGTCTCAGATGGAATGACGTAGACAAAATTATGGGGTCGGTGAATCTCAAAGAAAGAAAATGGAAGACCCCGCTGGGAATGCCGTTAAGCCATCTGATAAGGAATATCCTGGACAAAGTTCCCCGATCTCCGGATAACGAGTATGTGTTTACAGACGAAACCGGGCGCCCTCTGGTGGAACGAACCTTCGAGTCACGCTGGAGGCGAATGGTCATGGATATTGGACTTAAGGTAGGAGACAATAATGACTATCTTAGGTTCCATGACTTGCGTCACTCCTGTGGCACTTACTTATCATGGATGGGCTATAGCATATATCAGATCCGGGATTATTTGGGGCACAGAGATATCCGGACGACCTTAAGATATATCAGCAGCAGCGGGACTCAGTTGATGAAACCGGCTGACGAGTTAAGCAAATTTGTGCATGGATTCATCAAAAATGGCGATGATAAAAAAAGGATAAGAGGAAACCAGGTATTAGCTAAGATTGGGTAAATCTGGCGAAAATATGCTCAAGAATGGCACACTAATGTCACATGGAGCATAAGTGAATTAGACAAGTTTATGTTGATTGTTTGTAATTATTTATATAATAAGAAGTTATAGAATATGGAGAGGTGGCCGAGTGGTTGATGGCGGCGGCTTGCTAAGCCGTTGTCCCGGTTTTTCTGGGACCCTGGGTTCGAATCCCAGCCTCTCCGAATTATATCTAAACAACTAAGGAGATTTGTTTATGCCAAGTTTATTTGATAGTGAACGAAGAGAATATATCCGTATCAAGAATGAACTTACTGTTCGTTATAAATTTATTAGTAATACTATTTCTGACTCTCGTCTTGATGAGATTTATACCGGAACAGCAACTAATATTAGTGGTGGTGGTATTATGATTTCAGGTGTTATCCCCAATACATTCTGGATACCTGAACTTCTGATGCAAAGAATAGTTATTGGTCTCAATTTCCTTTTACCTCAGGAATCAGAACCAATTAAAACATTAACACGTCTTGCATGGGTAGAAACTATTGATGAAAATACACATCTCTGTCTGCTGGGTCTTAAATTTAAAGAAATTACTTCAAACGATACTGATAAAATATTTAAATTTATTATTCGTAATCAATTACCGTCATAAAGATCATATGAAATTATCTTTAGATATAAATATATTAGACTATTTATTAGCAATAATAATATTATCTTCATTATTTATCTGTGGCCAAACGGTAGAAAATCCTCTTGAATCAAACGATATTAAACCAATAGAACCTGTCATTTCACCTACTATGCCAATTACAAACAATTCTCCTGTAATTATAAAAAGATTTGAGGGATTATTGGATAATGTTAAAGATAAAACAGCAATTGAGCAAGATATGGCTTATAATACTCTCCTCCAATATGTCAATAGATTTTCTACTGATGAAATATCTAATAAAGTTAAACAGGAAATTACTTGTAATGTATTAATGACTACACCTGAGAAATTTCGCGGTGAATTTATTCGTTGTAGAGGAGTCCTTTTATATTTAAACCCTTATAGACTCAAAACTAATCCGGCTGGCATAGATATTTATTATGCTGGTATGCTCGCTGATTTAAATAATAATGAATTTTACCGTTTTCATTTGATTGATAAACCGGATCAACCATTTAAATGTTTAGATGAGAACCGTTCTCTTGCTGATGAAGTAGAAGTAGAAGGGGTTTTTCTAAAAATAGCACAGTATGAAATAGACCCTAAATTTGGTGAAGGATATCGTTATGCACCGTTTATTATTGGGAAGAAAATAAGCAAGATTATTCATCCACCACCAAAATCCGCCCAAACATTTCAATGGCTCATCGCTGTTATTGCAGGTATTGTTTTAGTATTTTTGTTCTTTTACATAATTATCACCCCCCATAAGAAAAAGAAAGAAACGATGACTTTTTTTGTTAAATCCAAATCGCCTCCTCCTGATACTTCTAAAAAAGACACTACGAATAAACAATGAACAAAGAACTCCAGGAGAAATACCGGCATCTTCAGAATATTATCCGTGAGATGCAATCTGTGGTGGTGGCTTATTCTGGCGGTGTGGACAGCACCTTTCTTGCTTTTGTTTGTCACACTGTTCTGAAAGACAACAGTATTGCCGTAACCTCAATTTCAGAAACTTATCCGCAAAAAGAATATCAGGAAACCATTTCTCTTGCACGCCAATTCGGGTTAAATCACCGTATCATTCAAACATCAGAACTGTCATCAGAAAATTTCGTGAGCAATACTGTAAACCGATGTTATTACTGTAAACAAGAATTATTTAAGAAATTACGGGAAATTGCCGATAAAGAAAATATCCCAAATGTTCTGGATGGAACAACTCTCTCTGATGCAGAAGATTTCAGACCAGGACAAAAAGCAGCAAAAGAATTAAATATACTTTCGCCTTTGGCTAAAGTAGAATTAACTAAAAAGGAGGTGCGAGAACTTTCTAAATCACTTAAAATCCCAACTTGGGATAAACCTAGTTATGCTTGCCTTGCTTCAAGATTTCCTTATGGAGAAAAAATTACTATCAATAAACTTCAACGAGTAGAAAAAGCCGAAGATTTATTACACAGATTAGGTTTTAGAACCTGTCGTGTGCGTTCTCATCAAAATATTGCTCGTATTGAAGTCAATGCCTCTGAATTATCAAGCATAATTAAAGTCAAAGATGAGATTATCACCAAATTACATAACTTAAACTATGATTATATTACCCTTGATTTAGAAGGGTATAGGAGTGGAAGTATGAACAAAAATATAACGACTCTATCAAGAAATAATAAATTAAGTCATCCGACATCTCGAAAAAAAGATATCAATACAAACACCGGTGATATTAATTTCCCTGATAATAATTTAGATACTAAATATTACCTCTGTCCACATTGTCAAAATCAAAAACTTAAAGAGACTGTTACAGAAAAAAATAAGTATCATCAGTGTAACCAATGTGGAGGAGTGTGGTTTGAAATCAACGAATTAGAAAAAGCTGTTGAGAATAAGATAGAGTTTTATTTACCTGAGACGATAAAAACATCTGAAACTATAGAAAAAATAAAACAAACTAAATGCCCTTCTTGTTCAACCAATATGTCTATCATCAAAAGTCTTGAAATACCTGATGTGAAGATATCTGCTTGTATGATATGCCAAGGACGATGGATAAGCGGTCAACAAATAGCTCAATTCCAGAAACGTGGCTTGTTAAAACAAGTGGGGATTTTTATAATGCGATTATTTTAATCTGGAAGACTTATCCTAAAAAAATCGTCTCAAATACAGATTCCTTATCTACCCGTTTCATCAATTTATAGCTGGTTAAGCTGTTATTTTATAGAAGTACTTTCAAGAGCATCTTTAAGAAGTACTATACCTTTCAGTTTATTATGATTATCAACTACCGGTAAAGCATCAATATTATATTTAACACATAACTCTATAATCTTTCGATATTTGGTGAGTGGTTTTATTTTAATTACATTAGGATTCATTACCTCTGATAATTTAGATGTTGATTGGGTCGCTAAAAGTTTTCTAAGAGTAACCACACCTAGAAGATTCTGTTCAATATCTATAATATATACATAATAAAAATAAAAATCATTTGATGAAACTGCTGTCTCTCTGAGTTTATTAAAGGATTCCTCTATAGTTAAATCTTTATTTAATGAAAGATATTGGGTTGTCATTAAAGCACCAGCGGTTTGTTCCGGATGCAATAATAATCCCTTTATTTTTTCTGCTTTTTCCAAAGGTAATTGTCTGATAACTTCATCTGCTTTTCGTCGCCCTAAATGATTAAGTAAATCTGCTAATTTATTATCCGGCATAAGTGAAGTAAGTTGTAAACGTTGCTGTTTTTCTAATGATTCAAATAATTCCTTCTGTATTTTTAAATTAAGCTCTATCATAGCATCAGCAGCGGTTGAGATATCTAACATCTTAAACATCGCTATTCTTTCATCACGATTTATATCACTCAAAATATCAGACAAATCCACCGGGTTCAGATCAGTTAAACATTGATATGCTGGCGCAAGAGCAATCATATCATTTTTCCTACCATCCTTTTGAGGAAGCGTTCGTACATATTTCCAGGAAATAAAACGTTCCTGAGGCTTATAAGAAAAAACCCACTCCATAATTGTATCAAGTATGTGTAACCAACCTAATCTTCTAACTATACCCCTGAATCCGATATCAACATGCACTACCCAAATATTATTTTTCTCTTTTAAAAAATGCAAGTCATTAACCCGCACTACTTTACAACCGGATGTGTCTAGGATTTGTTTATCCACAAAAGTTTCTTTTAATAACGTTATATTATTGCCGTTATTAAACGAAGAGAATTCATTTATTGTAGCATCGCTTTTAAGATACAGATAATCTATTGGGAGTTCAAATGGTTCAAGACTAATTATGGGAATGTTTAAATATGGCCTGAATAATCCTGGCGTAACAATTAAGGATAATAATTCCGGATATATTTTAGATGGATTACTCAGAGCAGATACATCTACAATTCTACCAATAGTCTCCCCGTCACTTTTTTTGACCTTTTTATGTAACAGATCCGAAAAGAACAAGAAATATTTTGTTTCAGAAAGCATATAAATATAATTTTAAAACCGATTTCAGATTTGCCTATAAGTTTGATTACTAATATCTTTTATTTATAACTTGCTTTTGAATCTCTATAAGTTCTCTAATACCATTTTTAGCGAGATTAATCATTTCATTAAGTTCATCTTGGGAGAATGATTTTAATTCTGCTGTTCCTTGAATTTCAATAATTTTTTCCTTATCCGTCATTACAATATTTAGATCAACTTCGGCTTTCGAATCTTCCTGATATGAAAGATCAAGCATAAGTTCTCCATTAACCCTACCTAAACTCATAGCTGCGAGATAATTACGAATTGGATTTTTGAGAAGTAGTTGTTGTTCTTGCATATTTTTAAAAGCCAAATATAGAGCAACAAAAGACCCGGTAATAGCAGCCGAACGAGTCCCACCATCAGCTTGCAAAACATCACAATCTATCCAGATAGTTTTTTCACCAAGGAGCTCCATATCAACAACAGCACGAAGAGACCTGCCAACAAGTCTTTGAATTTCAAAAATACGACCATCAGGTCGTCCCCATCGTCCTTCACGTGGTTTTCGCTCCAATGTTGAACTCGGAAGCATACCATATTCAGCCGTTAACCAACCTCGTCCCTTATTCAAAAGAAAATCCGGCACTCTGGCTTCCCATGTTGCAGAACATAATACTTTTGTAGAACCCAATTCAATCAAAACAGAACCTGGTGTGAAATGAGGGATAATTTTTACTTTTCTAATTTCGTCTAATTTACGATTATCTACTCTCATAATTATTATATATCAGGGAGTGGCCAGATAGATAAACTAACAACCGTTATTTCTGACGTAAGTCATCGTATGCCCCCATTAAACTCTTACGTGTAGATTTTGTTGTTTCATCATTACCAGTATAAAAATCAGCTATTTTCTTTATATTATCTAACACTGATTTATCACCGATATCTGCCATAGTCCTTGCGGTAATAATTTGAATATTTGGATCAGAAGTACTTTCTAAAAGGTCAATTAATTTAGGAAGAGTTTTACGTCCCATTCTGCCTAAAATTACTCTGGCTTGACTTCTTAAGGAAGGATTACTTTGGGAAAGACACTCAATCAAAGGATCAATTGCAACATCACCCAGTTTAACTAAACAATTTTGTGCTGATTCGCGAGGAGTAGCATCTAAATCTTTCAACATTTCTATCAGATTAGGTATTGCTTTTGATGAAATAAGTTTTGTTAACGCTGTAGCCGCATGGGCACGTACTTCAGGGTTTTTATCACTCAAAGTATTTTTAATAGGTTGCTCGGCAGATTTATCGCCTATCTCAGATAATGTAAGCGCTGAATACGCTCGAATCATCCTGTCAGGATTATTTTTTAAATTATAAATAAGCGGTTCAACAGCTGGCGCACCTATCTGAACAAGCATCCTCGAATAAGCATCACGTGCAGGGCTTTTAGCCCTAACACCCATTTCGTTAATATAACGATTTATTTTCTGTTTTTCACTTTCCCCGCAACCAAATAGTATTCCCACTATACCTATAACACCCAGTATGACACCACTTACAATCTTGCCCTTTTTCATAATTTACTCCCCTTCCTTTTATTTCTCGGATGCATGTTTATACAACATCCTAAATATTAATAATTAATTGTATTTTTATTTGTTTCTTATAATAAGAAATTATATATCCTTTATGAAAGATTGTCAACATATAATTATATCAAAAGGAGACGATTTATGTCTACAAGCATTTCCAAAATAAAATCCAAGGAACTAAATATAACAACACCTTCTGATAATTTCTTAGCAAAACAAACTTTGTTAATTATTTCACCGCATGCCGACGATGAAGCATATGGGTGTGCCGGAACCGCTGCAAAAATCAAGGACTTAGGTGGTAAAGTATATATCATGGTGCTTTCTATAGGCGACCTCTGGCAATATACTAACAAATATAAATTAGTGAAAAAAGAGACTCGTTATAAAGAATTTATAAAAACAGCGGGATTCCTTAAAATAGACGATTATGATATCGTATTTAAAGACAGTAAAAAACACTTACGGTTGGATGCAATTCCTCGTAGAGACCTAATTTCTATTATTGAACGTGACAGCAAAGTTTCTATCGATAAAATAAAACCAACGATGGTGGCTCTGCCGGCTATCTCATATAATCAAGACCATTGCGCTATTTTCCATGCGGGATTTACAGCTTGCAGGCCAAGAGGAATTAATAACAATTTCCCTTCTATTGTATTAGCATATGACAATCCTACTCTTTTCTGGAATGTGGAACGGGAAAAATTCCATCCTAATTTTTATGTTGACATATCAAACTATGTTGATACAAAAATTAAGGCTCTTGATTTTCATCATTCTCAATTAAAACAACGTTTACATCATTGCAGTTTAGAAAGTTTGGAACATCTTATAAAACTCCGTGGTAAAGAAATTTCCGTTGAAGCCGCAGAGGCTTTTATGTGCTATAGATTTATCTTTTAATTTTATATTATGCTTATCAAACATTCCTGCCCTTTAATAGGCCAAATAGAGTTTAAGGCATTAAGTAATGTTTTAAGAAGCAGTCATATCGCGCAAGGTAAAACAGTCCAAAAATTCGAGAATGAAGTGGTCCACTATTTAAATGAAAAGAATATGGAAGCAGTGGCGGTAAATTCCGGAAGTAGCGCTTTACATTTAGCGTTGCTTGCATTGGGTATTTCAACCAAAGACGAAGTCATTATCCCAAGTTATGTATGCTCTGCAGTATTAAATGCGGTTAATTACACTGGTGCCAAACCTATTCTGGCTGATATCAATGATTATGACTTTAATCTTAATATCCAATCAGTTAAAAAAAAGATAACCAGACGCACTCGTGTCATTATTATTCCTCACTTATTCGGCTTCCCAGCAGAAATAAACAAATTCTTATCGCTGGGCATACCTATTATTGAGGACTGCGCCCAAAGTATTGGTGCCACATATCATGATAAAAATGTTGGCACTTTCGGGAAACTCGCGGTATTTTCTTTCTATGCCACTAAAATGATTACTACCGGCTATGGAGGTATGGTCATATCAAAAGATAATAAATTGATAGACCATATCCGCGATCTTATCAATTATGACAATAGAAACAATTATATCCTAAGATATAATTATCAGATGTCGGATTCAGAAGCAGCATTAGGTGTAGTGCAACTAAGACAATTAAACAGATTTATCCAACGACGTCGTGAAATTGCTTCACAATATAACCAATCATTACAATCGCTCAAAATATCGTCCTTGATTCTACCTCAAGAACAACCGCATACCAAATCTGTTTTTTATCGCTATGTAATCCGTCATCCAGAGGCAGACAAGATTATATCACAACTTAATCGTAAAGGCATAGAAGCCAAAAAACCAATCTATAAACCGTTACATCGTTATTTTGGATTCAACTCCAAAGAATTCTCAAACACCGAAAACGCCTATCGCACCACAATCTCTTTGCCTATCTACCCTTCATTGACCGATAAAGAAGTTGGTTATATTATACTAAACAATCGTATTAACTTTGAATAGTATAGTTAATCTTCTTGGCTTACGATTTTATGATGGTAATTCTAAACCGCTGAAGTGGGATAGGTACTAATAAGTACAATTATGGTTTTACTACACTTCCATTAGTATAAAGACTATCGTCTCTATACTATGGTCCTTCATAACCTATACCCCAATCAAATATGGTCGGAGTTATAGTTGTATCTGTTGTAGTAAAATTGGCACGGAGTTTAATACTAGTAACACCATTCATAATCGGATTGGTTGAAAGATTAGTGCCTGAAGAAACATTACTAATCAATGTATAATTATCCGAAGCCCTTAACACATCCACAGTGCAGGTAGTATTTACCAGTGCATTAGAAGTAAATGTCAAGACACCCCATGAAGAAACAGAAGCAGGTGTAATACTTGCTGAAATATAACTACCAGATGATAAATAACCCCACAATGTAAAACGATAGAAATTATTACTTCCTCCTTCGCCATACATATAAATACCTGAGTCGGGATAACATAAGGCACTGCCTCGGCCAGCAGAAGTTGGAATACCCGGCATTGTGTCCCATGAGTTTCCTGAAATGGAATAGCGCCAGCAATTGTAACCACGACATGCTAATGTATAAATATAATCACCTGAGCCGGGGTAGCATGAGATAGCACCCTGTTCAGTCCCTGGTGAGGACGCCATTGATGACCATGTGCCTCCTGAGATGTTATAGCGCTGAAAAGCAGACCCTGAGAGGCTATAAATATAATTAACTCCATCATAGACTAAGCCACCATCTCCGACAGGAGTAGTCGCCAGTGTTTCCCATGAGTTTTCAGAAATGGAATAACGCCAGAAACCTGGACCACCTACACCACCACTACTACCCTGCTTGGCATAAAGATAATCATTGTTTGTAGAGAGTAATTTACCGCCGTTACCAACAGTTCCTGGAGCAGGCGCCATTGTTGTGGAGTCC
>JAZDFP010000318.1:0-2430 GCA_043807745.1 Planctomycetota bacterium | reverse complement strand
CTGGCAGGGTGATTTGACA
This sequence comes from Planctomycetota bacterium, assembly GCA_043807745.1. Classification (GTDB taxonomy): domain Bacteria; phylum Planctomycetota; class MHYJ01; order JACQXL01; family JACQXL01; genus JAZDFP01. The sequence goes on along the minus strand of JAZDFP010000318.1, from coordinate 2,411 downwards.
ATTACCGAACAAGCAGACGATGAACAGTATTTTTCCAATAAATGAGTTTCATATTCATCACGGAAATATCTCAACGTAGAAAGCACCGGATTTGGGGCAGTCTGACCAAGTCCGCAAAGTGAAGCATCACGCACTGAAATAGCCAGATTATAAAGTTTTTCAATATCACCGGTTTGAGCTTTACCTTCAGTAAAGCGAGTAACAATTTCCAGCATCCGTTTGGTGCCGATTCTACAAGGGACGCATTTACCACAGGATTCCTTCTGGCAGAAATCCATAAAATAACGTGCGATATCAACCATACAGGTGGTGTTATCCATAACAATCATTCCACCCGAACCCATTATCGCACCGGCGGCTTTAATTGATTCATAATCTACGGGTAAATCAAGATATTCCGGAGGAACACAACCGCCCGAAGGCCCCCCCATTTGGACTGCCTTAAAATGCCTGCCTTTGGGAATACCACCACCGATATCTTCAATTATTTTTCTCAAGGTTGTTCCCATCGGTACTTCAACTAATCCTGTATTATTTATTTTTCCGGCGAGGGCGAAAATCTTGGTGCCTTTACTGCCTTCGGTTCCGATACTGGCATACCAGTCAGCACCTTTAAGAATAATAAGAGGTAAATTCACCAACGTTTCTACATTATTGATGATGGTCGGTTTACCCCAAAGTCCTTTCTCTGCAGGAAAAGGGGGACGAGGGTTCGGCATACCTCGTTTGCCTTCAATAGAAGCAATTAAAGCGGTTTCCTCACCGCAGACAAAGGCACCAGCGCCTTGCTTAATGATAATCTCAAAATCAAATCCTTTACCCAGTATATTTTTGCCCAGTAACCCTACCTGTGTGGCTTTTTCAATGGCAAGTGTTAAATTGGTCACTGCCAGAGGATATTCTGCCCGGACATAAATATATCCTTTCTTCGCACCAATTGCATAGCCGGCAATTGCTAGACCTTCAAGCACGGCGTAGGGATCGCCTTCCATTACGCTTCTGTCCATAAACGCGCCCGGGTCGCCTTCATCACCATTACAAATAACATAACGTTCTTTTTCCAGTGATTTGCGACAAAGTTCCCATTTAAGTCCGGTGAGAAATCCGCCGCCACCTCGCCCGCGTAACCCTGATTTCTTTACATCAAATACTACTTGTTCAGGCAACATTTCATAAAGGATTTTAGTCATGGCTTGAAAACCGTCATAACGAATATAATCTTCAATGCTGACCGGGTCTATTTTGCCGTTATGTCTAAATACCAGCCGCATTTGGTGTTTGTAAAAAGGAACTGCTGATTCCTTTACAATTCGTTCACCAGTCTTGGGGTCAACGTAGAGCAATTTTTTAACCACCTCATTCTTAAGGATTGTTTTCTTTACAATGACCGGAACATCGGCAGGCGTTACCCTTTGATAAAATATTTCCTGAGGAAAAATGACCGAGATAGGACCACGTTCACAAAACCCATGGCAGCCGGTTCGTTTAAGGACTACTTTATTCTGCAAACGATTACGTTTAATCTCAATCTCAAATGCCTCGTATACTCGTTGACTTCCTAAAGCACCACAACCTGTTCCGCCACACAAAGTGATGGTTGGCTTTGATGGATCAATCTGACTGATAATAGATTCTCGGATTTTAATTAAGTCATCTTGTGAAGCGATTAATTGCATTTTATAGCCTTTTTCATTTATAAGAATCAAGGATGTTATCTATGCGGTCTGGTGTTAAACTCCCGTAATAGTTCTTGCCAATAACAACCGTTGGAGCAAGGGCGCAAGCACCCAAACAGGCTACTGTTTCAATAGTAAATTTATGGTCAAGCGTGGTTTCGCCATCTTCAATCTTAAGTTTAGACTTAATCTTTGCCAGAACATTCTTAGCGCCACGCACGTGACAGGCCGTGCCTCGGCAAGGCCGAACAACATATTTGCCTCTGGGAGTTGTGCCAAACTGGGCGTAGAAGGTTAAAACACCATAAATTTTATTACGAGATACATTGGTGTGTTTACTAATAAGTCCGAGTGATTCCGGCGGGACATAGCCGAATTTCTCCTGTATTGCCTGCAGGATGGGAATGACGAGACTTACCGTCTTCGGTTCAAATCGTTGGATAACTTCCTTGATTTGTTGAGATGTAGGTAATTGCATAGGAAATTATATTAATTTTGCCACAAAGACACGAAGGAAACAACCCGTTAATTTCTTCTTAGTGTCTTTGTGCATCCGTGGCTAAGATTTTCCTTGACCTTTTACCTCTTGACGTATTTTTTACGCTATTTCGTAGGTATTGTAAATCTTTTATAGTATTAATATTGAAAATATCATTATTATTTAGTCCTTTAATGTCTGACAAGTTAATTATTTTTACTTTTACTTCCCGGAAAAAATTGATAATTTTAAAGTCA
>JAZDFP010000317.1:0-2754 GCA_043807745.1 Planctomycetota bacterium | reverse complement strand
TCGCACTATTTGCCCGGACTGCAAAGAAGAGGATTTAATGATCCCTTTTGAATTACTCAAAAGAGAATTCAATCTCCCGGACAATGCTGATAAAAAATCATATAAGATTTACAAGGGTAAAGGATGTGATAACTGTAATTTTACAGGCTATCTGGGCAGAACAGCTATTTATGAAATTTTACTGCTTGATGAAAAAATCAAGATATTGATTATACAAAAAACTCAATCTGATGTAATTAAATTAGCCGCTATGGAAAATGGTATGAAAACACTCCGTCAAAGTGGCTGGGACAAAATACTCGCAGGTTTAACTACCTTTGAAGAAGTAACGCGAATTACATCCGGTGACCCGGTAATAAACGATACTGTTATCCAAAAACCATTAAAAATTAAGTCAATACCGTAACAAATAAGTGAACCCCGTCCCGATAACATCGAAGCGGGGTGAACTGATAACAAGAGGTCCGGAATGCCAAGAACCTATTCAAGACTAACTGTTCGTATTCCACTGGAATATAATCTTTATAAAACTTCTTTGAATGCATCGTCATCAGAATTACCCACAAAATATTCCCAGACAATTGTAACCGATATTTCAGCCGGCGGGATACAATTTGAAAGTCCTACCCCGCTTTTAGTTGGGGCTATCCTGCGTCTAAAAATATTCTTGCCATCACTCCCTGTTATAGAATGTTTAGTGCGGATTCTAAGAGTAGAATTGATTCATGAAGAACAAAAATCCACTGAAATATCAGCAGATAAATACTGGGTTAGTTGTTATTATCTGGATATTGAAAGTGAATCCAAAGCATCTCTGGATAACTTTATCAATCAACACAAACTATAACTACTGTAGTAAGTCTATAGACTCCATAAACCCTAAAAACTCTCTAGATTACTTTAGGCGCGGGGATGATATTTTTTGTGGATAGCCTTGAGGCGTTCCTTATCTATATGCGTATAAATTTGAGTAGTGGCAATATCAGTATGCCCTAACATTTCCTGCACATATCTAATATTAGCGCCGTGTTCCAATAAGTGCGTGGCAAAAGAATGCCTCAAAAGATGAGGATGAATCCTGCCATTGACGCCGGCCTGTCTGGCATAATATCTGAATATCTTCCAAACCATATCGCGACCTAATGGCCTGCCGTGGCGACTCAGAAAAATATTCTCCGGAGACGTTGCCTTTGCGAATATAGGCCTAACTTCCTGGGAATACTTTTTAATGGAATCCTGTGCATATTCACCAATGGGCACAATCCTTTCCTTTGACCCCTTACCAAAACACCTGATATAGCCACCATCCAAATTTATGTCCCTGATTTTCAGATTAGTAACCTCTGACACTCTGGCGCCGGTTGCATACAATATCTCTAATATGGCTTTATTCCTGATATCTAACGGTTTATTCGATTTACAGGCATTTATAATACTTTCTATCTGTTTATATGAAAGCGTATCAGGCAATCTTTGCCACGGCTTGGGCTTATCTACCATAATAGACGGGTCTTTCTTTAGATGACCTTCAGCCACAAGAAACTTGAAGAACATCCTCAGAGCAACAATCCGCCGCGTTATGGTATTAGCAGAAAACCCTTTGGCTCTCTGGAACTGGATAAATTTATATATATCACCGGTGCTGATATTATTCGGTGCTATACCGGCATTCTCCTTGCCGCCGGAAAGATATCTTATGAATAATTCTATATCCGAACGATAGGACTCAAGAGTATTACGGCTCAAAGAACACTCAACATCAAGATAGGAAAGAAACATATCTAATTCTTTCATAATATATATCTGTAATTCTCATAAAATTATGCCTTAGATGTCAAGTAATTCCCTGCCTACAAATTGAGATTGTTGACCCCGCCAAGGCGGGGTCAACAATCTCACCCTGAACCACGCTGGAAGCGGGATAAACTCCGTGAAGGGTCTCAAAACTGACACCGCCCCGACGTTACGTCGGGACGGTCTCAATTATGGTATCCCCCAACCACACAAATTTAAATAACTTCTAACTTCGTTTATGCACCACATTTTATTGACCCCGTTAGAGATGTTTGATATCATGATATGGTAGATTTAACTGCCATAAAGATTATAAATATGAATAAAAGAAGATTGGTAATAATAATTAGCGGTGTATTATTAATTGCTTTGGTTGCCGGTGTTAACTATGGCGGCGGCTGTAATGGAAAAAAGAGCAGCGGAAGCAGCAATAGTACCGCACCGATTGTCAGCACCACTGCGGCTACGAATGTAACTTTTAATTCCGCTAAATTAAATGGAACGGTTAATCCAAATGGCTTTGATACCACATATCATTTCTACTGGGAAAGCGTGGGGCTCGGGACAATCAATGGCACAACCACTTCCCAAAACCTCAGTGCCGGTACAACCGCGGTCAATGTCTCGGCTAATGTCACCTCATTAAGTCCACAAATGGGTATTGGTGACTATGGATACAGAATAGTAGCAACTAATTCTTCCGGGACATCCTATGGTGAATTTGAATATTTTGATATTCTTCCATAATATCTTGGGTTGGTAACAGATTCCATCACACCCAAGAAAACTTCGTAACCACAGATTACACCAATTACTCAAATTAAAATCCGTGAAACCTGCCTGCTGCAGGCAGGTCTGTGGTTGCATTTTATACTTTCATATACTGAAATAAAGCAATCAAATCAACTATGTCAGAACCCAAACCGGAACAATTCGGTATTACACAGGAACAATTTGAAT
>JAZDFP010000316.1:0-2310 GCA_043807745.1 Planctomycetota bacterium | reverse complement strand
TGACATCATACCCGGCTGGTTGGCTGACCGATCGTATCGGTAGATTTTATGCACAGGTGTTTGCTAATATTCTTCTTGCCATCGCCTTGATTACGACTATTCTGATAAGACAGCCTTTATTATTAATGGTTCCTTTGATATTATACGCAACCTTTGAATCTATCTGGATAGCCAATCGCCGTGCCGCAATATCTGATTTAGCTCCAACCGAAACTTTGGCTCAGACAATGGGAACGTTTTCCGGGCTTTACGGAATTACATCATTTATATGCCCGGTATTATTCGGGGTTATCTGGGGCGCTTCAAGCAGTGGCTGGGCATTTTTTGTGGCGGCTCTATTCCCTGTAGCGGCTCTTTTTTTATACCATAAGGCTAAGGTTATTATCGCATGAATATCATCGCTATTTCTACATCTTCCAGAAAAAATGGTAATACCAGCCGTTTACTTCAGGTAATGCTTTCAAAACTCTCATCTTTAGGCGTCCAGACCGAATTTATATGGACGGGTGATAAGACAATTCAATATTGCAAAGCCTGCGAGCACTGTATGAGAGAAGACAATTGTATTATCAAGGATGACTATGAGGAAATCAGGCAGAAGATTCTCAAGGCAGACGGGATTATTATCGGCTCGCCTAATTATGCCTTTCAGATGTCGGCAAATTTAAAGTCATTATATGAACGAAGCCATAGTCTATTATACTACACCCGTAGATTGATTGGTAAATATGCAGTAGGTGTATCTGTAGGCGGACATCCTTATATGACCGCTAAAATCGCCAAAACTATTGCTCAGGGAATATGGCTCTGCGGCGGTTATTATGTCGGTTATCTGGCGGCGACATCGGTCAACCGGGATGAAGCACAGATTAAAAATGAATCTCAAATAATACAACAAGCAGAACAATTAGCCGAAAAATTATATTCCTCTATTACTAACCGGAAGATATTTTGGAAACAATATCTTATAAGAAAATATTTTCTATATCCGCAAGTAGCAACAATGGTAGAAAAAAATAAATCTAAATATCCATTCTTACAAAACTATTACTTATCTAAAAAGTATCTTTAAACTTGTTTCTTCTTGACCCCATTAGAAATGATTTGATATTAATACAGGATATTAAATAACCCAAGTATAAGAAAAACTATTCGTAGTAGTAATTACAACATACGGTCGTCCCAGTGGGACGATCTATTTCTAACGGGGTTGACGGTGGTATAGTTGGTATATTATATGGTGTAATTATTGATTGATAGCGAATGGCGGTAAAAATAAAAAAAATAACTATATTTCTTGACATTAAAGGAATTATGTAATAAAAATATATTATTAATAATCGATAATCGTCTAAAAAGGAGAGGATTTTATGTTAAAGAAAATACTTTTATTGGTAGTTGTTAGTTTGGTTGCACTAACCGGTTGTATCGGCTACAATACGAAATGGGAACCGTCATGGACTAATGGGTTTGAACACGAAAAAACGCATTTCAGAGTTCTTTGGCAGGATATGGCAGATGTCCATAGATTCATTGACCGGCATCTTTTCAATCTCGATGAAGACGATCCAAGCAGATATTAGGAATCAACGCCTTTGATAATTAATGTGATTTCACCTTTGATACGCTTACCCGAAATATCTTTGATGATATCCTCAATACTCCCTCTTTTTATCTCTTCATAGAATTTGGTCATTTCCCGCACCACGACTATCTGGCGGTTACTACAAATTTCTCTTAATTCAGACAATAATTTGTGGAGCCGGTAGGGAGATTCATAAATAATTACAGTGCGCTCGTCTTTTGCAATACTCTGCAATCTCTTTTTTCTCTTAGATGTTTTTCTGGGCAGAAACCCCTCAAAAATAAACCGGTCTGTCGGTAATCCAGAGATTGACAATGCGGAATTCAAGGCACAGGCGCCGGGTATAGCTTTTACGCAGATATTATTAAGGATACAAAGGTTGACTAATTCATAACCGGGGTCTGAAATCAGAGGTGTGCCGGCATTGCTGACTAACGCTACGTTTTTACCAGCCATCAGGTTTTCTACTATGTATTTACTGCGCTGGTTTTCATTGTGTTCAAAATAACTGACCAATGGTTTTTTTATCTGATAGTGATTAAGTAAATTGGCAGTAATCCGGGTATCTTCGCAGGCGATAATATCGATTTCCTTGAGAATACGTATCGCTCGCAGAGTCATATCTTCCAGATTACCGATCGGCGTAGCGACTAAATATAAAATACCATTACTCATTGAGAAACAGATTAAGTTAAGCGTCTGCTTTGTTGCAGGCAGGGATAAAA
>JAZDFP010000315.1:0-17641 GCA_043807745.1 Planctomycetota bacterium | reverse complement strand
TCATTATCAGGTGATTTTCCAATCAGAATAACTTCATCCCCTACTTTTACTTGTGGTATATCGGTAACATCAACCATAATATAGTCCATTGTCACCGAACCTATCAGAGGTATCTTTTTGCCTTGAATCAGAACATAACCTTTATTAGAAAGGTGATAAGGATAACCATCGTTATAGCCAATGGGGATGGTGGCTATTTTGGTGCGTCTTTTTGTGATATATGTTTTGCCATAACCCACAGGTGTTTTAGTCGGCACTATCTTCAAGAATGTAATCTGCGATTTAAGTGAAAGAATCGGATTGAAGTTGTTAGATACTTCTCTGAGGTTACCGGGGTCAATGCCATATACTATGCCGCCGGCTCTGACCATATTAAAATGGGCGTCATTATACAAGAGTATCGCACCGGTATTAGCCAGATGTTTTAAAGGAATCTGACTATTTATCAAACCCTCTATTCCATTGACGGTCTGGCGGAAGATATTTATCTGCTGGGATGTAAAATCCTTTTCTTTGTGGTTGGAAGAACATGAAAGATGAGATGAAATTCCCTCTAATCTGAGGTAATTAAAAGAAGTCATCTTGCGGGCGATTTCCAATGCCCTTTTAGGCGTGGAACCGAGACGACTCATACCGGTATCAATCTTGAGATGGATATTAAATTGCTTATTCTGACGTTTGGCTTCTTCATTGAATAATTCCAGAAGGTCCATTGAATGGATGCTCGGAGTAATATTATAACTTATCATCCAGCCGATTTCTTCCTCAATAACCGCACCGAGCACCAGAATCGGCTCCAGTATGCCACTCTGTCTGAGTTCAATGGCTTCTGATGAATCACCGACACCAAGCATGGAAGCACCGCTTTCCAGTACGGTTTTGCTAACCGGCACAGCACCGTGGCCATAAGCATCTGCCTTAACCACAACCATTATCTTGACATCAGGCCCAACCTGCGTTTTGAGGCTTTTTATATTGTCTGCCAGATTTTTAAGATTTATTTCTGACCAGGTTCTATACTTTTTCATTTTAATTAAAGATTAAACTGATTTAGCGGATTTAACTGATTGGGTTGATTTATCTGCTTAATCTGTTTCATCTGCTTAATCCGCTTACTATCTTATATTTCCTTTCAGGTTTATCTCTGCTTCAGTATGTCTCAGGTAAAGCGGAATTAATTTTATCGGGTCATCATATCTTCTCTGTTTAAATGATTCATAACCCAAAAGTGCTACATTACACGCCTTTGGAAACCATTGGGCTTCAGTTCCTAAGATGATTCTTTTACCCGATTTACTAAATAATTCATTATAAGGTTTCAAACCATCGCCGAATAATAACAATTTGTCGCCCACTGGGTGACCCTGTGGGTCATCGGCTTTATTGGTGTATCTCTTTAATAACTTTATCAAATCAGAGGGCGTGATGGCAAGATAATCAGAGATGCGTTTGTATTTAAGTATATTATTGGTCTCGTCTTTCTTATATATAGATGTATAAACCTGATTCCATCGTGCATCAATCACCGGACAGATATATTCATAATTATTTTCACGCGGAATATTGGCAACCATAATATCCAATGAAGAAACCCCTGCTATTTTAGATTTTATTATATAAGCAATGGTTTTGGCGATAGCCAACCCAATCCTTAACCCGGTATAAGAACCCGGACCAATATCCACAGCCACAAGGTCTATATCATCGTGTCCCCAATGCACTCTCTTGAGTAATCTTTCTAATGCAGGTATCAATAACTTTCCGTGGACTAATCCTTTCTTGAGTAAAAGTTGCTTGAGTAATATTATTGATTCATTCCCACCTGACCAGTCGCCAGGGCGGGCAGGTGAAGTAAGCCGATTATAATTTGATTTATTCCCGGCGCATCTTTTGATTTCTAAAACAGCCACACCACCTTGTATTGATGAGGTTTCTATGCCGATTATTTTCATTGCGTTATTTCAATTCTCGTGTCCCTGACAGGATTTCTTTCTAATGGGTTTATCTATTTTTAGGTGCCTTCAAATATTTAGTAATAGATAATGCATTGCCGGGCGGAGTATAAGTTATTTCATCAACACATCTTCTCATTGATATGATACCGATACCGGTTCCCTTGCGAGGAGCCATACTTTTAGCTTTTTCAATAATATACTGCTGGGACGATTCCGTTTTCTTGATGTATGTTTCATAATCAAACCCTGGGCCTTCATCTTTTACTTTAAACTGCACTTTTTGCTTATCAATCAAATATTCCATCTCTAAATACTTATCTTTTTTCTCCAGATTACCATGCAAAACACCATTGGTAATAGCCTCTTGTATGGAGAAGAGAAATACATTGGCGCGTTCCGGACTCAATTTGGACCTGCCAATAAGTTGCTCCAATACACCGACTGTTTTTTCGACATGAGTTGATTCTGTGGGTATTCTGAACCGGATATGCTCCTTAAATAATAGTTCTTCCTCGGTCCTTTTAGTCCCGTCTACAATTATTTTTATTAATTCATCGGAAGGTGTTGATGTCTTTATCCATCTGTCACAAATAATCTTGAATCCTGGTATTCGCATCGTGTCATAATTAGCCGGGATAAAGTTCATCAATGCCGCCTGAGAAAACATCTTGTCTATTTTTGCCAGAGATGTAATTTCATCATATTCTGCAGATTCCGGAGGAAAATCTATGAGCATTGATGAAACATTTTTGGTTTCGGTAAACTTCTCCTTTAACGGCTGGTCGGATGAGGGAACGATTACCTCGGTAACAATTTTATATTCTTTTAATTGTTCGATTAGTTTTTGAAACTTATCGGGTTCTTTTGTGAATATCAACATATTCTTTTCGGTAAGTTCCTTTTTAAGCCGTTCTTCCAATGCCTTACCTATTTTTAGTTTAATGGATTTTTTTGGCGGGACGAAAACCTCTTCGTCAGTTTTGGGATTACGCCTGGTTGAAAGCGGTTTCCGGGTTAACTCTAATGAAAACATATTATGCCATGCAACAGATTTCCACTTTAACAATTCCGAAATAACATCATCGCCTATTTCTTTCAATAATTTCAATGTCTCCGGATTATCTTTACCTAAATGTTTTTCCATTAAATCAATTAAATCTACCTTATTGTCTTTTGTCATATGAAAAGATTCCCTTGCAATTTTTAATTCAGATTAATTCTTTTACTGTTTGTTCCATAATTTAGGAAATAAATATCATATCTGTAAAGTAAAATCTCTTATTATTTGTTATTGAAAACAAATAGTTATAAAAAATCACAGGGTTCTTTTTAATTAACTTTGACTAATATTCAGTTATATATAGAATCTCAATTATGGAAGGAAATAAACAATCAGTGCGTCGTGCTGTGATACATCTTGCCTGGCCCGTGATGCTCCAGCATCTTTTGATGACAATAATGTTCCTGGCAGATACAATAATGCTCGGCTGGTATAGCCAGTCTGCCCTGGCGGCTGTGGGCATATCCGGTCCTGTAACGATGATGGTCAGGTTGACGCTGATGTGCCTGCCGATAGCCACGCTCGCAATGGTCGCCCGCTCGGTCGGGGAGAATAACCCTACAAAGACAAATACTAATGCAGTAACTTCATTAACCATTGGCGTGGTAGTCGGTAGTATTGTTTCTATTTTTGGAGCGGCTTTTGCCAGGAGCGTGATTACCTTTTTTGCCGAGCCGTCTTCTGAACTCTATCAACAGGCGGTTATTTATCTTTCCATAACCCTTTCTGTCTTTGTGATGAATTGTCTCTTTCTGATTTGCACAGCGATTCTGAGAGGTGCGGGTGATACCCGAACACCATTAAAGATTACCATCTTTGCCAATCTCATTAATATCATCGGAAATTATATCTTAATTTACGGCAAATTGGGGTTCCCGGAAATGGGAGTCAAGGGTGCGGCTATTGCTACTTTTATATCATCCGCCATAGAAGGTCTTATTATACTGATATTTCTCTTCTCCAAAAAGTCGCCTGTAAAATTATCATTAGGAAATTTCGCCCTGGTGAATAAACGCACGGCTAAGATATTGCTACAAATAAGTTGGCCGGCGGCGATTGAACCACTGATTACACAGTTCGGCGGAATACTCTTTATCAAGATAGTAGCAAGTATAGGACAGGCGGCTCTGGCAACACATTATGTCATCACAAGAATAGAAAGTTTGTCATTTATGCCCGGGATGGGGTTATCGATTGCCACAGGTGCATTAGTCGGTCAGTATCTTGGTGCAAAAAAACCTGATTTGGCGGATTTGAGTATTCGTGAATCGGTTCGTTTTGCTCTGCTGATTATGAGTTTCCTGGGAATAATATTTGCCCTGTTCCCCTCGTTTATTATCGGCATTTTTACCGGTGATGATGCGGTGAGGTTTTTAGGGGTAACCTGTCTGCTGATTGCGGCAATAGAACAGCCGTTTATGGCGTATGCAATGGTCCATCAGGGGACATTCCGTGGTGCAGGCGATACGGTTACACCGTTATATATTAACTTTATTGGTGTCTGGCTGATACGTTTACCGCTGGCGTATTTATTTGTAAAGGTATTTAATCTGGGTTTAATGGGTGTGTGGATGGCAATGCCCATAGACTGGTTGATACGCTCTATTATTTACAAAATCATGTATCAAAAAAGACGATGGGAAAAAGTATCTTTTTAATTATACTATCAGCAAAAAATAATATAATGCTATATCTACCTATATGAAATTCGTTAAAATGCACGGCACTGGAAATGATTTTATCCTGTTTACAATTCCGGCGGAAAAATCGGAAGTCCGATATTCGGGACATCCCTGTGCCTCAGGCAGATCCGCCTTCGGCGGACAGGCCTATTTCACCAAATCACGTATAAAAGAACTGTGTGACCGACATTTTGGGATTGGTGCGGATGGTGTGATTCTTATTCTGCCGACAAGAAAAAAGACAAACGACTTCAGGATGCGTATTTTTAATGCGGACGGAAATGAAGCCGAGATGTGCGGAAATGGCATCCGTTGCCTGGGTAAATTAGTATATGACTATCATCTCACCAGTAAAAAAGAACTGCTTATAGAAACTCTTAGCGGCGAAATCCCGATTAAACTATTTACTAAGAATAATCAGGTGGAGAAAGTAACTGTCAATATCCCTAATAAACCTAAAATTACCCCCCTCCCCCATTCAGAATTTCAGAGTATTTTAGGCAATAAAAAATATGGGGTTATCAGAGTCTTATTAGGTAATCCTCACTGTGTTATATTTATCCAGAACAACATTAAGAATTTTCCTGTAGAAAAATATGGACCTTTGATTGAAAAACATCGCTTATTTCCTCAAGGAACGAATATAGAGTTTGTTGAGATACGAAATAAGTCTTTTATCAAAATGCGGGTATGGGAACGCGGGGTAGGAGAAACCTTAGCCTGCGGCACAGGCGCTTGCGCCTCAGTTGTTGCCGGTATTACCAAAAATAAACTTCAACCAAATAATGTAAAAGTTAAACTTCCTGGTGGTATGTTGGAAGTATCATGGCAAAAAATCCTATCACTTACAGGTCCAGCCGAAACGGTCTTTGAAGGAAATATTTCTTCTTATAAATAAACCAAATGAAGTTAGGATATATTAAACGATATCCGTCATACTCTATTCATCAAACTAAGGAAGAAGCCATAGCAACCGCATGCAGAATAGTGCATCATAAGCCATCATTCTTAACTAACGTTATTAATATTATTGTAAGGTTTATTAAATGACCAAGAAGAGTTCTCAAGATATAAAAAAACTGAATATTCAACAATTTAATAACGGTAAAGGGATTGTTAGAACAGAAATCCCGGAAGCAGATTATATAAAAGAATATTTTGGTGATGATATTTACCCGTCTCAATTAGTCTTGGATTGCGCGTGTGGTACAGGAGCTGTGTTAATGTCGTTAGATTGCAAGAGAATCGGGTTAGATATTTCTATGCTGAATATAAAAGATAAGAAATATCTTAAAAACAGAATAAATTTTGTGGCTGGCGATGCTGAGAACCTACCATTTAAGAACAAATCTATTGATGCGGTTATTCTCGCGGCCGCCTTACATCATTTCCCCAACTATGAAAAGAATATTAAAGAAGTAGGCCGGATTCTAAAAAACGGTGCTAAGGTTTATATTTTAGAAGCTAATAGCATTGGGTTATTGCCCGTAGCTATTCCGTTATGGCCGTTAAATGTAATACGAAAGATAAGGGGAACTTACCCAGAATACGAAATCCACGCCGGACGAATTTCCATTATAAAAGTAATACGGCTGCTGAAAGCAAATCATTTCACTATTCATAAGATATTTAGAGAGAATACTTTTGTGGGTGTTTATACGGAACTGTTGATAAAACATATCCCCGGGTTTAAAAGACTTAAATGGATAATACTGTTTTTTAGACGAATTAATCAAATACTGACAAAATGCCTACCCGTTATTTTCATATCCTATTATCGATTATCGGCTATTAAAAACGAGATACTTCCTAATTCTAATTCTTAATTACGGATTAAATTACTTCTTCTATATTAATCCAACTCTTGTACGCAGAAACTGGGTTAATGTCTCATATATAAGTATTTATATATTTAATACCCTGTTGCCTAATAATTGGGTCAGAGGAAGAATAATTCCGGCTTATTCATTACAGGTCCAGCCGAAACGGTCTTTGAAGGAAATATTTAGCCACAGATTTCACAGATTATTTAATCAGTGTAATTCCAATAGGACGATCTTAATATACCACTCTTTCCCACTCAAGACTCTTGCCACCAAAGTTAATGGATTAATCTGTGTAATCTGTGGCTTCACTCCTCTATACTCAAACGCCGTCCTAATATTGTATTTATTATTTTTTTAGTAATAGTCAGACGCCCTTTACCCGGTAACATCATTGCCCATCTCATCCGAAAACGACTGATATGAAAAATATCTTCGGTAAAAACAAAACCACTACCCGTATTGCTAAAATCGTCAAAGATAGTCAGATAACCTGCGTCTTTTGCCGCTTGGTAAATTAAGGGATTGCCCTTATGGTATGGTAAGGCTAAATGTTTAATCGGCTTTTGACATTTATCTTCAATAATTAAACGTGCCGTCTCTAATGATTTTTTGATTGTCTCAGCATTAGAAGGTTGATTACTTATAATATTATCGTTAAATTGATGTTGTCTTTGATAATCTTTGACCACTTGAGCAAGTCTCTTTTTCCAATCTGATAACTGGTAAAACTTTACTCCACCATTTTGAGCAACATAATCACAGCAAAGTTTCACAAGATTAAAATCAGGTATGTATTTCTGGTTAACTGTCTCAGACCAGGCAGTGGGATAAACCGGTGCACCCCACATTTCTTCAGGATGATTTTTTCCGTATGCAGTCCAGAGGTCGGAATATGCCGGTGTTCCCCACGGTTTAGGATGCTGAAAATCAATAAGTTGCTTATCAATAAAACATAAGTGATGATAAAGACTGTGTGATTGGATATCAACCACCCCGCTTTGAGACATCTCTTTTACTTCAGACCATCTAAAATAAGGTTCTTCCCTGAGACTTTGATAAATCTTATCAAGAGTGATTTTCCCCTGCCAATAATCATTCAGATTAGGCAATTTAGCATCAGTTTCTTTTCCGCCAGAGGCGGATCTGCCTCTGGCACAGGGTAGCAATAAGAAACCTGCATCCGATATCCAGGTGGGAATGATAAAAAATACCGCCTTGAGTTGATATTTCTTAAGGAGCGGATAAACAATAGCCCAATTCCCGCGACGTCCGTCATCAAAGGTCAGGACTACTTTTCTAATTTCTGATTTCAAATCTCTGATTTCATAATTTTGTATCTCGTGATAATACTCGTCAGCCGAAAGAGTCTGATAATTATTAGCCACTAAAAATTTGCAAAGCGATTCAAATGCCTCAATACTTATCTCGTGGCTATAAAATACCGGAATGGTTTCAAGAGTATCCTGATGACAAAATTTAGGCAATGACTTTAAGGCTTTTAAGTATTTAAACATAATAATAATTATTTAATAGCCACATAAGCCGGAAAGGGATCTAATAATATCGTGTCTAAAAAATCACTGAAATTACGACTGAATATTTTAACATAATGAAATCCAATCTTTTTTAGGCATCGCTTCTGCAATAATGGATTAACATAATGTTGAATGATTTGGCCATACGATAAAGTTTCAAGACGATAGCCGGTAAAAATCCTTAGAGAAATAAGATTATGAACAAAAATACCCATCAAATATCTATTATAAGGCAAACAACAGGCATTATGAGAAGTAAACAGAAATGTCCCGCCCGGTTTCAATACACGGTAAATTTCTTTTAAGGCAATTAATCGCTTTTTATTAGGATAAATATTATCAATACCGTTGAATGAAAAAAGCACATTATCAAAATGTTCATCAGGAAACTCCAAGTTACAGGCATTCATAATTCTAAAATCAATATGGAGAAACTTATTTTGGGCAACTGCTATCATTTCAGGAACGAGGTCAATACCAATGACTTCAAATCCCATCTGGCTAAGCGGCATTGTGGTCCGGCCGCAACCACAGCCAATATCCAAAACTCTTTTACCCTTGAAAAACTTTTTAATAAGGTATTCTTCATACTTTGCCAAACCGACTTCATTATATTGTTTAATAGTTATTGGAGCCGAAAAAGTATTTGCATTAACTTTTTCTATCTCAGTCAAATTATTATGATTGTTCTGTTCCATTTAACTTAATCCATCGCTATGCTCCCGCCATTAGGGCGAGATTCTCCTGAGGGCGACGCCAAAGGCGGCAGGATAAGTGCGACTCCCGACGGAATAGTCGGGATAAGGGACACTAACTCGCTATGCTCGAAGTGTCCCTAATAATTCGCGGAGTTTATCCCGCTAAAGCGGGACTCAAAGTCGCACTAATAAACGGCGTATTTTTTGGTAGATAGGCGAAAAACAACGCCATCCCCAATCTAAAATAGGCGAAGGTATATAGTCATATTCGCCTATTAATTCGGTAAATTCACCTCCGAATCCCCGTTTGAATAGTGTCACCCCGCTGATTTTTTTATCGGTTTCATTAATATTATCACAACCGAATAAATCATACACAAGGTATCCTTGACTTTTGGCCCATTTAATAATTTCCCATTGTAATAATTCACTTGGGTTCGCCTCCGGATAAAGTTGATTGGAAGCTCCCCAAAGATACCAACATTTACCTCCGAATGATAATATAAATGCCCCGCTAACCGGGACATTATTATATTCCATAATAAAAATATATGCTTGTTTCTTGGATGCTAATATCTGCCAAACGCTTTTAATTAGTTGAAACGGCGGAATATTAAATTTCTGTCTTGAACCGGTTTGTCTGTGAAGATTATAAAATATATTGAATTCCTCCTCACGATTTTGGGAATTCAACCTCAGTTCTTTCTTTTCTGCTTTTCTAATTGCATTGCGAGTTCTTTTCTCCATTCCAGCCAAAAGTTCATCTACTGATTTTTTAAGATTAATCCGAAAAGTATAACGATGTAAAGCATATCTGGATGAATGTTGAAATTGCTCATTAATAAAGACCTGTTTAAAAGATGAATCAAAATTAATATCCGGACTTATTTTTAATTCAATGACGTGATGAAGCCGTGAGATATCTTTTAAGTTAATCAATACTTCCTTTATAGTTTCCTCATTAACAGAGGCAAATACCGGTCCGCGTGGACAATACTGAACTGATAGTGAAGTAAGCATAATCCTCTTTTTAAGGATATTAACTACCGCTTTTATTTCGTTTCCCTCTTCTAACACTAACCTAATTGGTTCCCATCCTAATAAATGCATCACTTCACCCCAGCCGTATGACTGAAAGATATGACTATTGGGTGAATTAATTATAAATTCATCCCATTTATCTTTCTCATTCTCTTTTATTTCTCTGATTTGCATATTTTATTATAATTACTGCTTCTGAAAAATGTGTTTCATATGTCCCACTACTAAATTAATTTGTCTGATTAAATTTATACCCAGATAAGACGAAAAAATGCCAACGAGTGACATCAAACTCAAAGAGAATCTTTTTTTATGTCTTTTAAGATGCTGAAAAAAACATCTTCGGGCTGATTGTTTTTCCCATATTTCAAGGTGCCGACAACCCTTCAAATATTCATGGCTAAGATTAAACTTGATGCTACTCTCCTGCAAATTTCTTCTCAGATAATTTATGTCTATATCTATTTTTAAGGCTTGAATCCGTTCTTGATATCTTGTAAGAAAATCAATGTAAAAATTTGCTATCCCGACATTAATATTAAAAAATTCTACAGCCGTAGTATTCTGAGGATGCCGACGTCCATAACCTAATGTTTCTGGAAAATATTTGAATTCACCCTCAAGTGCCAGATGACAAAAAGTCGTGGAATCAACTAACGGAAGATAGGGGGAATGAATAAACCCACCAATCTTTAATAGAGTTCCTTTTTTAATGCATACTGTTGGTGGAGTTATAAAATGATGGGTTCTTTTTAGTAGTTCTTTCAAAGCAGAACCAATCGGTCTGTTTTCTCTAATTTGTTTATCAGGTACGGTCACAGAAGGTTGATATCTACTAAATATTTTACCATTCTGGTCAAACCCAATTACATCGCCATAAGTTAAAATAACATTGGCATCATTGAAGGCAGGTATTTGATGTTCTAATTTATAATCAGGCCAAAAATCATCTCCTTCAAGTATGGCAATAATTTCACCTTGCGCCATTGTTAATGCCTTATTATAAGTTATCCCTAATTTATAAACGCCTAAATGCTCTTGATGAATATATCTAATACGAGGGTCAGTATATTTTTTGATTATCCGCGCAGTCCGGTCAGTAGAATCATCATCAATGATAATCATCTCCCAATTTTGATATGTCTGCTTAAGAACAGATTCAATACAGATACCGATAAACTTCTCGTGGTTATAAGTAGGTGTAATAATAGAGACTATGGGATTAGTCATTAATTTATTCCCCTCATGTTTATATTTTAATATCTTGTTAATTAATCAGATAAACCTTTCAATAATTTCAAATAATTAAAATAACGTATTTCCCATTTAACCTATAAGTTTTATTATTCTATCTTTCCCCAGAAATTCAATACTATTTCTGGTAAGACGAATATTAGTTTTTTCTTCTACAAAAAGACGTAGCCATCTTATAATTTTACTTATACCTTTTGAACCGGCATAAAGTAAGCGGTCGCTCCATTTTATTAATTGAGATAATTTATTTTCTGCCGTATAAATAGGAGCCGATAAAGAACTTAACCAATAATCATCATCAATCATTCCTTTAGACTTTGCTAATTCGTAAAGGGCTGTACCCGGTAATACCTTAGTGAGACTTACTTTGAAGAAGTCAGGTCTTACCTCTTTGAGTAAATTAGCCGTCATTTTAATCGTCTCGGTTGACTCACCAGGATTACCTACCATTAAAAGCATTTGTGATGTTATCCCTGCGTTACGCGTTATTTGAAAGGACTGACGGGTTTGTTCTAATGATGCTTTTTTATTAATCGCACCAAGAATATCAGGTGAAGCAGATTCCACACCATAACTAATACGATAACAACCACTTTGCTTCATTAGTTTCAACATTGTTTCCGATACCATATCAACACGGGTTTCACAAATCCAGAGAATATCCAACCTACGGTTTATTATTTCCTGGCAAATCTCCATTACCCATTTTTTATTTACCGTAAAGATATCATCTACGAAACAGAAAAGTTCCCGGTGATACTTCTTATTTAAGTATTCAATTTCGTCCACTATATTTTTAGGAGACCTGGTTCGCCACTTGTAGCCCCAGAATTTGGATGTGCTGCAGAATTGGCAGCGCCCCACACATCCTCTTGAACCAACGATTGAAATGAACTTAAGATTTTTTATAATCTTTCCTTCGTATACCGGGTCATCGGCTCCATAAGAACCATAACTATCTAAATCAAAGAAATGATATGCTGGTAATGGTATTGAATCTAAATCCTCAATTAGTTCAGCGGATTCGGTCTTAACAATCTTTATACCATCGAAAAAGGCTATCCCCTTAACATTATCCAGACTTATATTATTCTCCCATGCTTTAATTAAATTAAGAAATGTTTGTTCTCCCTCCCCAATAACCACAGCATCTACAGGATAATTTTTGAGTATTTGCTCATACATAAAAGCCGTATGTGGACCACCCAGAACTATTCTAATCCCTTTATTAACCGACTTAATTATTTCTATTAGTTTAAACACACCTGTTCGATGGAAACTAAGACAAGTTATACCAACAACTTGCGGTGATTCATCTTTTATAATCTTCTCAATATCATCCCATTTTTTATAATACAAATCAATTGCCCGAACGTTATATTGCGCCTTCTCTAAAATTGCGGCAATATAAGCCAGACCTAAAGGAAAACTGGCTGGTGTGGTGCCAGATTCTCGTATATCAGTTGGTGGTGGGTAAAGTAAAAGTATTTTCACAGATTAATCTCCTAACCCTTTATATCATAATAAATTTGTCCTAATTGCCGTCCAACGGACTGATATCCAAAATTTTCTCTGCCATATTGGGTTATCGCTTCAGTATTATAGGTAATATATTTATCAAGCATAATTTCTATGGCTTCGGCTAAAGTATCAATATTTGCTGAAGGCACTAAAATACCAAACATACCATTTAAGAGTTCTGGAATTCCTCCAACATTACTGGCAATAACCGGCTTACCGCAGGCAAATGCCTGAATAAGCGGACAGGAAAAACTTTCCCACAAACTCGGAATCACTACAAAATCGCAGTTTCTCATAAACTCAGCCACTTGCGTCTGTAGTTTTAATCCATGGAAAACTATAATCTTATCTAATCCTGATTCTTTGGATAATTCCTCATATTCTCCTCTCATCGGTCCATCCCCAACAATATCCAAGATAAAATCATCTCTTTTATTTTTAACCTTTGCTATTGCCTGAATCAGATAATAAATACCCTTAATCTTAGTAATACCGCTAACTGTAAGAATCCTTTTTATGCGATTATTATTCCTGCTAATAGGGGAAAAAAGACTGGTATTAACCGTATTAGGAACCACAGTAAATCTGTTTCTTATATTATAAGATTCCATCTCTTTTTGAAGTGCCTTACTGACCGGTAAAATCATACTGACCTTATTCAAACCTATTTTGAGCAATAATCTTGCCCGCCAGGATATTTCTTTAGTATGAAACCCACTCCAGTGTTCTGAAAGAACAACAGGCACCCTGTATAGTTTTCCTAAAATAACACCAGGTAAAGATGTAAAAAAGACATTACAGTGAATAATATCAGGTTTATATTTCTCTCTCCTAAGATACCTGTAACATTTCACCATATTCCAGAGATAACCAATGTAACTCAAGCGGAATAATTTAAGGATTTTAGAAGAAGCAAAACGAATAACCCTTAACCCATCTTCATATTTATCAGAGAATTTAATATTACCTTTTAATGAGGTATCATGATAAATCACTGTTACCTGATGAGAAAGTGCAATGGCTAAGGCATGTTCCTTAATATAAATACCGGCAATCGGGTTGGTTTCACTTGGATACCAACCAGCCATAAATAATATCTTTAACCGACCTGTATTCTTCATTTTCTTTCTATATCAAGAAATTCTATCTTTTTGCCGATAAGCCGGAACCATTGCCTTTTGAGCACATCCCTTACAAAGGGAATATTAATATAGCGATAAGTTGACTCACAATTATTACAAAATGGGAATTTATTAAATTCCTCATTAATATGAGCATTACGGAAATTACGCATTGCATCACCTTGCCAAACAGATAATAAAGAGTTATTACGCACTTCACCCATTTTTAAGT
The DNA here is from genome assembly GCA_043807745.1 of Planctomycetota bacterium. Taxonomy (GTDB): domain Bacteria; phylum Planctomycetota; class MHYJ01; order JACQXL01; family JACQXL01; genus JAZDFP01. The sequence goes on along the minus strand of JAZDFP010000315.1, from coordinate 3,716 downwards.
ATCCCTCCGGGTCAATACAACAAGGTATTACATCTCCATTCCAGTATATGCCCATTAAGAATTTAATACTGGCACAGGGAACACGGCATAAGATTCCTCTTTTAATATCTTCCGAATCAACCAAACCGCCCCAGGTACCATACTCTTTCACTGAAACAATTGACGGTGTCCCACGCGCTTCTTTACGCCAATAATCAACAAAGCCCTGTAATTCTTTCCTGGTCTTTTTAGTCCTGATAATCTGTATTTCAATAACCGGCTTGGGCTGTCCGGATTTTCGGTGTAATTCCAAAAATTGTTTTATGTTATTGACCGTTCGTTCAAACTGCGCCCCAACGCGTATTGCCTCATAGGTTTCTTTTGTGAAACCATCAAGTGAAAAATGAATCCCATCCAAACCGGCATCTATCAGTTCCTTGGAACGTTCATAATCGAGCAAGGTGGCATTAGTGCTGAAGGCTAATTTTATATTCGAATAGCGTTTGCCATATCTCATCATTTTAATCAGGTCTTTATGAAGAAGAGGCTCACCAAACATATGCAACATAATATCAACATTTTCATATCCTGAGCATTCATCTATGATTTTCTTATATAATTCAAAATCCATATAGCCTTTCTCACGCTTCATATTCCTGGAAGGACAAATTGGACATTTTAAATTACATATATTAGTAAGTTCCACAAAAATATTACTGGGGAATCGGCGTATCTTCCCGGATTTGATATTACCAAAGTAATGGTTATAAATAGTCTTATAAGAATATCTGATTAAATTACTTAGCATATTACAACTCTCAAATATTTAAGGCATCAAAACACACTTTTTCATATTGCTTAATTAGATTCGCCCAATCATAATCTCTGGCACGGACTAAATTATTCTGGCTGATACGACTACGTAATTTATCATCACTGAGTAAAGTTATTACTTTATCGGCAATTCCTTGAACATCCCGAGGATTAACTAAAAATCCGTTGACACCATCCTTAACGACATCAGGAATCCCGCCGACATTAGAAGCAATTATGGGTAATCCTGAAGCCATAGCCTCAAGATTAACCAACCCAAAATCTTCCTCTAAACTGGGTAACACAAGCACCTCTGCTAATCTCATATATTTTAAGACTGTCTGATATGGTAACTTACCAGTAAAAGTAATTTGAGACCCCAACTTTAATTCTTTGACTAATGACACTAAACTATTTTTATTTGGTGCTATTCCTTCTTCTTCTCCGCAAATAACAAGTTTGACATTATCTAATTGTTTAATGATTTCCGGCATAGCACTAATAAGATAACTAATACCTTTTTCCCTACTCAATCTTCCAACATATAGAATGACTCTTTCTGAATCTAAAATGTTTAGCTCTTTTTTAGTTGGTGTGTTAATCAAATTAATCTCTTTTAATTCTATACCGTATGGAACAATCATAGCATCCTGACGTCTAATAATCCGGCATAATTTAGATTTAGCATCGGTTGTCAGCACCAAAACTTTATCAGACCATTTAAGGGCGAATCGGCTCAACGCCTGCGAACCGTGGAACAAATCCCTTCCCTGAACCATAGTAATACAAGGAATTCCTAACAATTTACCAAATAAAGCAGAAGCAATACCACCTGGTGAGATACCTAACCCAAAAATAACATCGGGTTGTATCTTATACAAAATTTTTCCAATACCCAACAACTGTGAAAATAACCGTAATTTAGGAATATCAACTTTCTTAATCCGCCAGAGACAAAAACCCTGCCGATTTTCCTTATATGGTAAACCTTGTTTACGCTGGGTAACAATCACATTAACCTGATGGCCTTCCTGAGATAGATATAGTGCAATTAAGGAAATAGCGGTTTCGCCACCTGCGGTAATATCCGGCGTAATTCCGTGGAAAATAAGTGCTATTTTAAGTGGTTTCATTATGCAATAATAAATTAGTAATTGGTAAACGGATTAAGCAGATTCTGCTGATTTAGCAGATTTGTTATACTATCTTACTGTCCAATCCGCTAAATCAGTTTTATCCGCTAAATCTGCTTACCTCTTTGAAATCCCTATACAATAAATTTAAGTTTATCCCGTTCCTTAACCAATGATTCCAAAACGAATAAATGCAGTTCCCAGAGCGAATAATACGGCATTGATAATTTTATTGATTCTTCCAACGGGCAAATAAGATGCAGCCAAAAGAATAATTCCGCCAATGAAATATCTATCCCTAAAACGTTACAGTATGAAATAATATTTTTACGAACTACATACGATAACTGAGTTTGCTGATAAAAAGCCCGTTTGAAATTCAATAATAACTCGTGGGGATTATTCGCCGGATAATAATAAGCCGCAAAGTGATATAAATCACGCAAAGGCATTCCAATCGGCTCAGCATATTCCCAATCAATCATCCCATAAACTTTCTTATCAGAACTAATCATTACATTTCTGGGGGAGAAATCGTTGTGGGAGAAAACAGAAACCATTTTATCATTTATCAGTATTTTACTTTCTTCTACCATATCAGAAAAGAACGTCTTAAGTTGAGGAGTAATTTTGATAGCGTCGTTAATGAAGTTTATCTGTGATTCTATCTTGCCAATAAATAACTCCTTAGAAATATCTTGTCTTGTCTTATGGTGGAAATCAATCAGCCAATCACAGGTTTGAGAAAATAAATCCGGACGATTTTCTTTATATAAAGGACTCCCCTTTACATAAGACTCAAATACCAGCAAATATCCTTGCTGTTCGACTTTATGGAGAGGTTGAGGAACAGAATCACCCATCTGATATTTTTCCGATAAAACAACGAGGTTATTCCATTCTTGATTAAGATATGTCTTCCCGCATTCATCATTCGCAACCCGAATAATCAGAAAAGGTAATGATTCTTTATCATATCCGCCAAAGGCGGACCCGCTGGGAAAAACAAGAAATGTGGCTTTAAGATTACGCACTAAACTACCGCAGTTTAAGATGAAATCCACAGAAGATGGCTTATTTCTATCAGGTATAATCTTCTGCCAATTACTAAACAGGTAATTCTGGATGATTTCTCTCATAAGTCATTTATAAGCAGTAATACAAAAATTAGGAACAACGTATTTTAATATCCCAATATTCAGGCATAGATAAAGTCCCATAGACCTTATCTTGTTACGAAAAGTATGCGAATCAATTTGATGTATCCAATATCTTAAAACCGCATAATTATCTAATGGAATAATATAATTAAAATTCCTGTAATCCGGTATAGCGCTCCAGAATCCCAAATCCTTAAAACCCGCTTTTGATAATAGTTCTCTGTAACTATTATAGCCGCTCTGATACCACTTATTATCTGTGCTCAGGAATAATTCGCCATCTTTTTTTAATATCGGATAAATCTCACCTGTTATTCTCTTTATAAACGAATACTTCTCCGGTAAAATTTCATCATCATCTAAAAAACCATTAATCACTATCAAGTCAAAAGTGTCTTTAATAAAAGGCAATGCCTTCTCTTTATCCCATAAAATAAATTCCGTGTTATTAATCATTGCCTCTTTTAGCCGTAATTGAACCGCTTTCATCCGCCAGTTGTTACAATCAAAATCAAGATAGGTTATTTTATTGGCTGAATTTCTTAAATCAAGCGCTGTTTTACCCCAGTCATCTGTGCCGATATGAAGAATATTTCCCTTCGGTGGCTGTCGTAAAAGTAATTTCCAGAAA
>JAZDFP010000314.1:0-2316 GCA_043807745.1 Planctomycetota bacterium | reverse complement strand
CACCTATGTCATGTGGTTGCTTTGGTTTAGAACCTTTGGCGCTTATTTTTATTATTAGGCTCCTAAAAAGACGTAAATCACGCTATACACACTATTTCACGTAGTAAACTACTCTCGTCTGGACGCCGCAGATTTCTATCACCAGAAGAGAGCTTATTCTTATATCCATAAGTAACTGGTGCTATCCCCGATCAATTATTTTAACTGCCACCGTATATTTGTCCTTTTTTAAGTTTATATTAATCATCTCTAACGGGGTCAACCTTACCGCCTATTCTGCCGATAGAATAATTATGTTAGAGAATGATTATATAAAACAATTCATCAATTATATTACTTCGGTGCGGAATTACTCTCCGGAAACCGTTCGTTCTTATCGTAGTGACCTTCTGCAGTTCAATCGTTTCATGGGAACCGAATTCCCTTCTAACGACTTTTCCCAGATAACCAATCTGGTCATCCGCTCATATCTGGTATTCTTAAAACAGCAGAACTATCAAAAGACATCGCTTGCCCGTAAGGTTGCCACGCTAAAATCATTCTTTAAGTTCCTTAACCAGAGAAGAATCATTGAGAATAATCCTCTTATTCTGATACGTTCACCGAGAATAAACAAGAAACTCCCTGATTTCCTGACCGAGTCTGAAACGAAAGATATGATTGCCCAGCCTGTGACACACCCGCCGCAATTCCGCCCTAATGAAGGCGAACTAATATCATTGCGAGACACGGTTATTTTAGAATTACTTTACAGTTGTGGTCTGCGGGTATCGGAATTAGTGCGTCTGAAAATCAGGGATATTGATTTTAATTCATCTATTGCCCATATTTACGGCAAGGGCAGACAGGAACGATTAGTCCCGATAGGCAGTTATGCCCTCAAAGCCATAGAAAATTATCTTAAGGCAAGAACAAAAGGAAACAAGAGATTTGAACAAGGTTCTTATTTATTCCTCAACCGTTTCGGCAATCCTTTATCAGACCGCAGCGTGCGCTATGAGATTGCCCGCTATCGCATCAGCACGGGTTTAACCAGCAAAAGAATATCTCCTCACACCTTCAGGCATACCTTTGCCACGCATATGTTAGACCACGGCGCTGATTTACGCAGTGTCCAGGAACTTCTGGGCCACAAAAATATTTCCACTACCCAGATTTATACCCACGTGACGACCAATCGGCTCAAGGAAATCTATCATAACGCCCACCCAAGAGCGCGCAGATCTAAGATAGGTTAAGATACAACCAGAACATCATAATAGCGGTAATAAAAACGATTAATACTGTCGGCACGAGATATTTATATACATTCATCAATGACGATTTATAGTATTGATTGGTCAGTACCAAACATAAATGAAGCGGCGAGAGCATAACACCGCTGACCCCTGCAACATAAGCCAGCATAGCCAGAGGTAAGACATTTATTCCGCTTGGAATAAGAGTGGTAAAGATTATCGGAAACGTTATTCCCACGAATGCCACGGTCATACCGGTCAATAACCCCACAATCAAAGGCAATAATATTACGGATAACATCATATAGATAAAAGGTATTTGATTACCCTGACCGCGATTGACCCCGTTAGAGATATTTGGTTTAACATTAGATAAAATATCTTTATTCGGATACCTCGTAGAGTCCGAGTTTTTCTCTACAGCAGGACGGTCGTCCCTTTGGGACGACCTATCTCTAACGGGGTTGAAGAATTTAGTCAGGTCGCCTGTTAAAGTGCTGGATTGCAGGATTCCGCTGAAAACCATTACGCTCATCACAATAAATATCATTTGATAAATATGCCACTTGGCAAAGATAACCTTCAAAATACTCTTTATCCCTAACTGCCTTTTAACCAAAACCGTCAGGATAATCCATCCCAGACTAATCAAAAGGCAAACAAGCAGGGGTAAACGAACTGCCAGAAACAGAATGATGATAATACCTATGGGCAGAAGCAGATAACCCATTTTGATTAACCCTGCACATAACCTGCAACTTGGGCAGCCCAAAGTAGAGGTTATGTGCGGGGCTATCTTTATGCCCGGGAAGATAAAAATCATACCGCTGACAAACGAAATAATAATAAAAGGTGACTGGAAAATAGAAATGGTATTCAGGTTGACTCTGGCTAATCCGGCAGCCAGGACCAGCCCCGGATAGAGCGGCCAGGCATATTCCCAGATGTGCCTGAACCAATAATTAATCAGGGTTTTCTTATGAGCCGGAATGGATTCATCGTCTATGCCATCCATCAACGGCGCCGTGAACAATGCACCGCCGGGCATCGGCAATAAACCGACTATTATCGGCAAAAT
>JAZDFP010000313.1:0-3138 GCA_043807745.1 Planctomycetota bacterium | reverse complement strand
CTTGAGATATGAAATCATCTTATCCCGATATTTACTCAGCCTGAAGAAATAATTGTCTTCTTCAAGAAATTCAGTCGGTCTCTGACAGACAGGACAAGTTTTATCGGGAGAGTCTTTTAATGAAACATATCGTTCACAAGGTGTGCAATACCAGCCGGAATATTTTCCCTTATAAATATCGCCGGCCTCGGCTATCTTGCCGAAGAGGAATTGAACTGCCTTTTCGTGTTTTGTATCTGTGGTGCGAATAAAATAATCATATTTAATATTTAACTCCGCCCAGGTTTTGTGTAATTGAACAACTACACGGTCGGCAAACTCTTTCGGTTTAATTCCTTCGGCAGTAGCAGAACGCAGTATTTTCTGGCCATGTTCATCTGTTCCGGTTAGATAAAAAGTCTCATAACCGCATAATCTCTTATAACGAGCCATGACATCTGCTGCAATAGTAGTATAGGCATTACCAATATGCGGCTCTGCATTTACATAATATATCGGTGTTGTTATATAATAAGTTTTACGCCCCATTAACCTCTTTCTCCTCGTCCGGATTTACTTTGATTGACGGCTCTTTGATTATCTCTATAATATCTGAGATGCCTATTTTAATCCTGCTATCATTCTCAAGTTCTATAATAATTTTCTGAGCCAAGACTTCCAAATCTATTACTTCACCCACTCCGTTCTTAGTTTTAACAACTGTCCCTTTGCGGGGGAGCTTTTTCCTTAATTCGTTGTAAGTTTCATCTTCATAACGGAGGCAACACATCAATCGACCACATAGACCCGAGATTTTAAGAGGGTCAAGAGTTGCCTTCTGGTTTTTTGCCATCTTCATCGTTACCGCCTCGGTCTCCTTGATAAAAGCCCGGCAGCATAATTCATATCCGCAATGACCTAAATCAGATAGGAGCCTCGCTTCGTCACGCACTCCAATCTGCTTCATTTCTATACGGGTCTTATATTCCTGGCCCAACTGTTTAATCAATTCCCTGAAATCTACTCTTTCCTTGGCTATAAAATAAAATGTTACTTTCTCACCGCCGAAAACATAATCTATAAGAGAAATCTTCAACTCCAATCCCAAACTCTCTACCTTTTGTCTGGCATATGCCAATATCTGCGGTATTTTCTCTTTATTTATCTTCTCTAACTCCTTTATATCCTCAAGTGCAATCTTTCTTAATACCATTCCAATTGTATCAACATTCTCACCCTGTTTTAGTTCCTTAGGATTAGAACAAACTATACCAACCTCTGTCCCGTTATCAGTCTTGACAATACATCTATCACCTATCTTAACATCACTGTATTGATATCTAAAATTAGCCAGTATCCTTGCAACACCATAACGAACTGTTAGTAAAAACATAATATATAGCGTAGAGCATAGTGTTTAGAGTATAGAGAAATTCGCTCTATGCTCTTTCATCTATGCTAAAAAGAGGTTATCTACCACCAGATTTACATTAGCATTATATCTCAAATAACGCTCAGCTTCTAATAATTTATCTATTAGTTTTTCCACCTGTTGATAATTATAACTCTTCTGGTATTTTTTAATTTCGGCAATTTTATCTCTATTAAACAATTTACTGTCTGCAAATCCATAATGAAGGCATAAGACATCCCTTACGAAAAATCCGATTATTTTAAGTTGCCAGATAATCTCCTGCCGGATTCCGTCATTATCATCTGCATTAGATTTGGCATAATTGATAACATCATTAGTCATATTCCCGCGGTCTTTTTCTATCATTCCGGTAATTAACGAATCCCGTTGGCTGAGCATATTTTGCGAATGCAACCTGACTGCATCGCCGATGCTGCCACGGCATAGATGTGTCAAAAAAGATGCCTGGCCAGAACTTATTTTTAGATGTTTTATCAAATATTCATTCATCTGTTCCTGTTGCAGCGGATAAAATCTGATTATCTGACATCGTGACAAAATAGTCGGCAGTAATGCTGTTAAATTTGACGTCACTAAAATAATTATGGTATTCTTGACCGGTTCCTCTAATGTCTTAAGAAATGCATTAGCCGCTTCTTCGCTCATCCGTTCTGCTTCATTAATTATAAAAACCCGATAAGACTTATAAAAAGGCATCAATAGCAATTCCTTTTCAATCTCTCTAACTGTATTGATATTAATTTCTTGTTTACCTTGTTCCAACTCTATTATCCTTAAATTCGGATGACAATTTTTATCGACTAATCTGCAGAAACGACATTTAGAACAACCTTTATTAAGCCAGTTGCCCTTCTCATTATTTTCACACATTAATATCTTTGCCATGGTACGGGCAAAAAGAAATTTACCAATCCCGGAAGGACCGGCAAAAATATAAGCGTGGCTCAAACGATTTGATTCTAAAATCCGTTTGAATGTATTAACCGCAGATTGTTGCCCGATAATATCGTCAAAAAACATAACTTTAAGTAAAAAGGAAAGATGAAACAAGAAAACTTCGTAACTTCTGCCACGAAGGCACAAAGACACTAAGAATTCTTTGTGCCTTGGTGTCTTTGTGGCTAAATTTTATATTTTCCTATACCTCAAGTATTTTATCCGCAATCTTCCTGATTTCTTTATGGATATCCGGAATTGATTGAGTCCCATCAATCACTTGATATTTTTTCTTATCAGATTTTGCCAATTTAATAAATCCTTCTCGCACCTTTTTATGGAAAAGCAATGCCTTGCGTTCCATTCTATCAAAATTATTGGTTGCCTTTTTCACTCGGTTCTTCCTGATACGCTCTAATCCTTTTTCGGGTGGTATATCCAAAATTATGGTCATATCAGGCACAAAACCACCTGTAGTCATACACCATATCCTTTCAACATTACCCACACCAATTTTACCGGCATAACCCTGATAAACAATAGTAGATGACAAGAAACGGTCTGAAATAACAACCTTATTTTCTTTCAATGCTGGTTTGATTATTTCATCAACCAACTGCGCCCGGCTTGCAAAATAAAGGAATAATTCTGTTAATGGTGTCATTTTCTTATAATGCGGATTAAGAAGAATCCTTCTAACACCTTCACTGATAGAAGTTGAGCCCGGGTCGCGCACAACTAATATGGAATGACTCTCTTTACGCAGATACCGGCTCAACAATTTAACC
>JAZDFP010000312.1:0-2124 GCA_043807745.1 Planctomycetota bacterium | reverse complement strand
GCAGAATGATTTGCGATGAAAGAATATTGCCGAAATAAAGGTAACGCCAAAGGTAATCATCGCCAGATACGCAATTGACCTTGCTTTATCAGTCATTCCGATGCTGTATTCCAGCCAGATTATCAGTATAAAGAAGAATATCGCTATCCAGTAATTGCGTAATATTCTGGGCAACTTGAGATTTAATGAATTATTATCCTTGGAAAAACAAGCATCTTGCAGCCAGTCAGAAAGTGTATTCCAGGGGCATATTAGGCACCAGAATTTTCCGACCAGCAAAGCCAGTATGGAAATAAACAAAAGCCATACCGGACCGACTACGAAATTACCGATGTTTTTGTATACGCTGCCGAATAATCCGCTGAAGATGATGAAGATAAAAGTCATGACTAATGGAAGTTTCAACAGGAAGATAAAGAATCGGTTTTTTAATAGACGATAAATAAAGGCGTTATTGATTATATTCATTAGACTCACCGAAACTATAGATAATACAATAATTTTTACCGCAGGGACGCAGAGTTCGCGGAGAAAAGATTATTTAATTATGATTTAATCTCTGCGTTCTCCGCGGTGAAAATAAACACTGGCTATCGCAATTAGTATTATCAACATAAATGTTATGATGAAAATTATAGATGGTGAAGGGGAACCTATCTGGATATCGGTTTCCACTGAAATTGGTTTATTATCTGAAGTTGTGGCAGATACTTTGATTCTCGTCTCAAACGGCTTATGAGCAAAATATTTCAAGTTTGATACACCTGCTATGTCACTTTGCAGGATAAATTTATCGGATATTCCCGTTTCGTTATTATAGAGTACTATTTCCTTGGAAGAGTGCACTGCTCTTTTAAACAGGGAATTTTCTATATAAAAAATAATATCAAAGGTATCCGGTGCTGATTCAGCAACTGTAATAAAGAAATCATAGCCATCTTGTGAAATTAGTTTGTCCTTGAACGGATGTAGTGATATAAGTTTGAGATACCATCGTTCCGGAGCAGGAAGCGATTCGTGGTGCGCCTTTATTATTGATGATAGAATAAAGACCAATAATAAAGATAAAGCCACGCCATAAGCAGGTTTCTTCCTGAGCATACTTTCGGATTTAAGTATCATTCTTGTTATTTACTCAGCACATAACCTGACACGGGACATACCAAAGTAGTAAGTTATGTGCGGGGTGAATAAATTTTAGCCATTTGGTGATTAAGGTGTCAATGAAAAACCACTTTTAACTTGAAAATTATAACTTATAACTTATAATTTACTCATATGATTTATCAGATAGAAGTTGTTCTAAAATCGGGATTGCCAGACCCGATTGGTGCATATGTCAAGCAGGATATTATTGAGTTCGGAGTTACGGGTATTGATGATGTTCGTTTTGCCTCCATCTATGTTTTAGACGGTGAATTAGTTGAAGGTGATGTTGATATTATCTCCAGAGAAATTCTATCTGATAAGACGGTTCAAAAATACTCTATAAATAAATCGTTGGAAATATTTAAGAATGACAAACATCAAGTGGTTACGGTATTTCTTAAACCGGGCGTGATGGACCCCGTAGAATCAAGTCTTCTTAAAGCCATTAATGATTTCGGGTTTAGAATCAATTCTGTCCGGACAGGTCGTAAATATTATCTTAAAGGAAATATTTCACAAAAGGATATTCTTCGGCTTTCCTCAAAAATATTCGCTAATAACGTCATAGAGAATGTTTTTGTTGGCCATAAAATGCTCACCGAAATACCAGATGCATTTCCATATTCATTTAAATTAGATGCGATATCTTTAATTGATGTTTCCGATGATGGCCTCCTTAAAATAAGTAAGAACCGGAATCTCTCATTAAATTTGTATGAAATGAAAACCATCAGAGATTATTCTCTTAAACAGCAACGTAGTCTGACTGACATTGAACTAGAAACCATCGCCCAGACCTGGAGTGAGCATTGCAAACATAAAACATTGAGGGGTTTGATTAAATATCAGTTGAAATCAACGGATGGGAAAATAACTACCCAAAAGATAGATAATCTTCTAAAACAAACCGTGATGCGGGTAACCAATGAATTAAATAAACAATGGTGTATTTCTGTGTTTAAAGATAATGCCGGC
>JAZDFP010000311.1:0-2199 GCA_043807745.1 Planctomycetota bacterium | reverse complement strand
AGCTTTTATTCTTCTGCCCGCGGAATCATAACTGTAGCTGTCCGTTGAGATAACCTCGCCGGCAGAGGTTTTGTTTATCAGGCTCTCTAAGCGGTTCATTTTGTCAAAGGAATAATCAGCCTGGATGCCATTGGGGTAGGTGAGAGACCATTCCACAAACCCGCATTGTGGAATGGTCTAAGATTGCCTTTCTGATTCTTTAGGTTGGAACTGGCAATAATGGAATTTTTCAAAAAACGGGGACAGGTCTAACGCAACTCTCTATACCACATAGGGCTATATAGAAACGGCTTATTGTTATTTTCCGCTACGATGAAAAATTGACATCCAGAGATACTTTATTTTTTAATTTAAAGATTCTTACAAGTTCTTTTCGGTCCTGTTCTTCAACTAAATAAGCAGGTATTAACTCCGCAGGGGTAAATAAACATTTGTTTTCTTTAACATAAATAATATTATACCGTAAATGTTTCTCGACTTTTTTAATAGTCATTATATCTCCTGGTTTAAAACGATAATTTGCGTAAGCCCCATCATGTATCAAATAAATCATTGTATCATAGGAAGGATAGTACACAACTAACATTCCAATTGGGGGAATCTCTTTTAATTTAAAAAATTTGTCCCTGTATTTTTTAATCCGGAAATTTTTCCGCGTCATAATATTCCCGCCCTTTCCCTTTCTTCGGCCAATCCCATTTTGGTTTCGGTTTTGGATATCGAGGACCTACTACTTTTTCTGGATAATATGGTCGAACAGCTGTCGCCTTATTCCATGGGGGAAGATTTAAAGCTTTTCTTGCTGGCTCTCCAAGTTTGTAAGGAGGCTTTAGCCCTTTCCCTTTAACAAACCATTTACTTAAAAATTTCGCTGTTGATCCCTTAGTGAAATATTGCCAAAATGTCGTAATACCTCTTGACCCCTTCACAACCCCTAAGCCAATTAATCCTAATCCTTGATCTATAGGCAAAGGCGTTCCATCAGCCATAGGGTTCATTGTTAAAGCCATGGACCAATCGTCGAGCGTGTTTAAAGCATTATTGAACCAGTATTCTAATTCTTCCCAATAAGAATCTTCTTCTTTACACAATCCCCATGGATCCACCCACCCGACGGGATTGTTATTGCAATACAAGTAAAGATTCGGGCCGTCTATCATGCCTAAGGGGTCGGGGGTGAGCCAGCGGCCGAGGCTGGGGTCGTAGTATCTGGCGCCGAAGTAAACTAAGCCGGAATTAGAATCATATTCCTTGGTCTGGAACTGGTAATTGTTTTCCAAAGAGCCGTTTTGATATACCACGCTGCCAAAGGCATCGTAGTCGTAGTTTATTATAACCTTGCCGCTGGTGTCTGTCAAATGGGTTATGTTTCCTTGTCCGTCGTAGAGGTAGTAGTGCGCAGTGCGTTGTGCGTCTTGCGTTGTGCGTGAGATAATCCCGCCGATTCCTCCGCCGATTGATACTCCACGGGTGTATGCGGCGGTGGTTTTGCCTGAGCCATCCCGCTCGATAATCGCGGTGCTGCCGTCGTATAAATATTGCTTAGTGGCAAGAGACTCTTCCGAAAAAGATTCTTCTTTAATTCGCCTGCCGCCTGCATCATAAGTGTATTGAGTACTGGCTCCATTTGGATAAATAATCCTGCTGAGCTGGTTGTCGTAGTCGTAATTATACACTGTCTGCTCGCCGCGGTAGGACTTTTGGATGCGATTGCCGTTGTTATCGTAGGTGTAAGCGGCTTCGGCGGTTGTGTCTAAATTCATTCTTAGTGTTGCTTGCGATGAATTGCCTGCTTGATCAAATGCCTGCGCGATGACGCTGTTCTCACCGGGGAGCAGAGGGACTTTGGCGGTAAATATTCCTTTATTTAGGACGGCGGGTATTCCATTAACTAAGACTTTGCCAATATCTGCCGCGTCTACCTCGCCGCTGATAAGGACTTTGTTTCCTCCTTGATAGCTTGAGTTTGTCTGGCGGAGCAGGCGATTAAAGCTGTCGTAACTGTAATCGGTAGTTTCTGAAGCTGTTGCTTTCTGGACGCGGTTGCCGGCTAAATCGTAGGTGTAGGAATTGCTGTAAGAGGCTTTCGATCCTATGCGTTGTTCTTCAGTCAGCTGATTGGCATTATCGTAGGTATAGGTTATTTCACCGTCGGCGAGGACAGCTTTTATTCTTCTGCCCGCGGAATCATAACTGTAG
>JAZDFP010000310.1:0-7633 GCA_043807745.1 Planctomycetota bacterium | reverse complement strand
GGAGACTGTTATGAAAAATGTATTTATAGAGGCATCTATAGAATCACTTAAGAATACAATCCGGCTTAAACCTAACTCTGTAAATGCACATTGTAGTCTTGGTCTTATATATGCGAAAACAGGTGATTATCAGAAAGCCATAGAATGCTTCAAAGAAGCGATTCGGCTTAAACCTGACATGGCCGATGCGCACTGTGACCTTGGTCGTATATATGGGAAAATAGGCGATAATCAGAAAGCGATAGAATGCCTCAAAGAGACGATTCGGATTAAACCGGACTGTGTCGATGCGCACTATGGTCTTGCTCTTATGTATGAGAAAACAGGCGACCCACAGGGTCACCCAGTGGGCGATTATCAGAAAGTGATGGAATGCTATAAAGAGGTGATTCGGATTAAACCCGACTATCCTAACGCGCACTATAATCTTGGTTTTATGTATGGGAAAGCAGGTGACAATCAGGCAGCCATAGAATGCTTTAAAGAGGCGATTCGGCTTAAACCGGACGATGCCGAAGCTCACTGCAATCTCGGTTTTGCGTATGGGGAAACCGGCGATAATCAGAAAGAGATGGAATGCTATAAAGAGGCGATTAGGATTAAACCTGACTTTGCCGAGGTGCACTGTTATCTTGGTCGTATATATGGGGAAGCAGGCGATTATCAGAAAGCGATGGAATGCTTTAAAAAGACGATTCGGCTTAAACCTGCTTATGCCGTGGCGCACAACAATCTCGGTTTTATGTATGGGAAAATAGGCGAGCATCAGAAAGCCATAGAATGTTATAACGAGGCGATTTATATTGAACCGGACATGGCTCTATCGCACTACAATTTAGGCGTGGCGTATGAACAAACCGGCGAGCGCCGGAAAGCGCTGGAGTGCTTCAAAGATGCGATTCGGATTCAACCTGATTATCCCGAAGCGCGCGATAAACTTGGCAAATTAGGCAAGGCGTCCTCGGATTAGAAGGATTAACCACAAAGAACATGAAGAACACAAAGAATTAATAAGGAAACCCGGCTGGGCAGACGGGTCTGGCGGAAAACTTCGTAACCACAGATAAACACAGATGAGCACGGATGTCATTCCTGCGGAAGCAGGAATCCAGCGGGATTAGCCGATAGGGACTGTCCCGCGAGGACTAAAATATGATGATAAGATTATCTGAAGAAGAATTAAGAGAGAAACAAAGCCATTTTGAAATAATCAGACAAAGAAATTATAAACATTACAAAGATCTTGAATTTTTAAGAAGGCGATTTGTTAGGAAATTTACTATTGATTATATTAGAAGAATGCGTAAGGAGGATTATGTTGAGGGTAAAATAATAAATAATAAAACAGATAAAAATACATTTTGCTATTGGGTAGAATGGGAATTGAGGGATTTAGGACATATGCAAGGTGCTAGGGCGGATAAGTTCGGGCTGTATGTAAAACGACAAGTTCAGGAATATAGATTTATTAAACGATTTCGAGATGCAAACAATGCGATTGAGTTCTTAAGAAATGAAATAATAAAATTAATTGTGTTGGGTGCAGACAAAAATTTAACAGAGATAGACAATATTCAGCTTTCACCTATGTTTAAAGGTAAAATTTTATTTCTCTATCATCCAAACTATTTTGCAAACATTTTTTCAGGCTCTCATATTGACTATTTTTTAAAGCAACTAGGCATCTACTATGCTACTCAAAGATTAAACCTGATTCAGAAAAGAAATGAATTATTAACATGGAAAAATAATGATTCTGTGATGAAAAGATGGGGCATGTTTGAATTCTCTGATTTTTTATATAATGAATTCGGGAGACCAGACAAGCAAGTGCCGAACGAACTTAAGGAAAACTTTCCCTCCGATGATTATCCTGATCCCAAAAAAGTTCAGGCAGAATTTATTAGGTTAGAAATTAATCCTTATATGGAAAATAAAGCGACCACTAGCAGGAAAAAAGTAACAAAACCGATTGATTTTGAAAGGGAAAATAAGAAGAATAAAATATTAGGAAATCATGGCGAAATGATTGTTTTTCTAAAGGAAAAGGAGTCGTTGGAAAAAGATAATCGTAAGGATTTAGCGGATAGGGTAAGACTGATTGCTCAGGAGAACGTATCGGCAGGATATGATATTTTATCCTATGAATTAAATGGAGACCCAAAGTACATAGAAGTTAAATCCACGAACATGGATTATTCAAACAGCATACAATTTATAATATCAGCGTATGAATTGAAGGTGGCTCAAAATCTCGATAATTACTACTTGTATATTGTATTCAAGACAAAATCAATAAATCCCAAAATTTGGAAAGTTAAAGACTTATTTAGATATCGTACTAAAGAAATATCGCTAACTCCAATAAATTATAGAGTACAAATAAATATTCGGTAGTCCCGAATATTTCGAGTAACGATACTTAACCCCGAACAAAGAAAGGGATTATGTTGTTAGATTAATAAATCACAAGATTATAAAAATATGAAATCAAAAGAATACGAGCAATTTATTAAGCAGGTAATAAGCACTTTAATTCCAAATGATTTAACTAACCCTCCGCCAATTGAACACTTAAAAAAGTATACGGGAAAATCTGGGGTAGTATATAAGATAGATCTCTCATATAAATTCCAGGTTGCAGACACAGACTACTTAACCCTGATTGAATGCAAGCATTGGAATCAGCGAGTTAAGAGAAGTGTAGTAAGCGAACTTAAGGATAAGGTAGAGGATATAGGAGCACATAAAGGCGTAATTGTAACGACGATTGGTTTCCAGCAAGGAGCATTAAAACTCGCCGGGAAAAATGGAATAGCACTCGCTAAGAGTACCGATAGCGGTAAACTCGATATTATTAAAAGTCTTTTAGGAGAAAGCGAGATAACCGCTAATTTCATAACATCTAATTCTGCCTGTTACCAAGGCGGTGAATTTAATGAGGTGCGTGGTGTTGTTGGGATGAAAACGCATATTTTAGACTACATAGTAATGCATTATGGGGTAGAAGTAGCCGCATTTTTGGGAAGTAAAGAAATAATGCCTATCTCTCAAATGAAACCTTCGGAAATCAAAAGCAAGATTATTGAGCAATTGAGAAAAATGGGAAAAGAATGGATTTATGATTATTTGAAAATAGAAAGTTGTGGTATGCCAATTACAGTAGAGCCAGAAATGTATCTTAGAGCAATCAATGCGAAGTCTATCTGTGCAATGATGGAAATTGGAAAAGGAGATATGGGAAAATCCAGTGATGTAACACCTAATCCCGAACAAAAATAAGTATTATTCCTTAGATTAGTTTTGAGCATATTAAATATGGAAGTGATTTTAGACGCATCAGTTTTAGCAGATATTTTTATCAAATCTAGGCCAAGACATAAAACAGGATGTCTACTGTCTGATTATATCAAAAGAGAAAAGACATTAGTAACGGTTCCTTATCATGCTATACTTGAAGTCAAGTGTGCTATTGATAATGAACGCTTAAATCCAAACCGCGGTGAGGTATCAAAGGTTTTTACAGAAGAGTCACCATTAAATCTTAATGCAATACCAATTGATAAAAACTTCCTCCAAAAATATTTTATTCTGAACATGCCTTATATTAAAACTAACGATTTAATTTATATCTTAATCGCCAAAAAGCGCAAATGCCCATTGATTACTGAAGATAAAACTCAAGCGAAGATTGCTAAATCTGTTAATGTTGCGGTTTATACAATGAAAGATTTTTTAGATAGATTATTAGATTTCAAATAAGAGAATATTAATAACTTCGTGTCCTTTGTGTCTTTGTGGTGAAATATTATAACTATGACTAAAACCGTACCCGACCCTAACTGCTTACAGGAAATCAACCGGAAATTAGACCGCTTGACCGAGCTGTTTGAAGGTTTTTTGACCGGGTTCAAGGGTTCTGCGCCGGCTTTGTCCGCGGTCAGAGCGCCTAAATTCCCGCTCCCTCCAGCAACTAACTGGTCGGATATTGTTATTAAACTCACTGGTACCTATGCCCTGATTTCAGTAAGAGATAAAATGCCCAAGCCCCGTAAGGTCAATTTCGTAGAATTAGATTGTTACGATAAACTCCGCAAGAGCCGGCTCAATCCAGACCGGCACTGGCATCTCTTACAGCGGCTGGCAGAGCACGATGGCGAACTCCCCTGGCACAAAGCCGGCAGAATCAAACACCGCTGGAGTGCAGATGGTGATGAGGACGATTCGGAATCCACCGAGATGATAGGCAAATCCAGCATCATTCATACCGATAAATATTCAGCCAAAGAGATTTCACGCACCAAGAAGACAATCTATGGGTTGCGTCAGAAACTCAAGACATTCTTCGGGCTTGCCGAAGACCCGTTCTATCCATATTCCGAAGCACACACCTACAAGACCAAATTCCAGTTAAAGACCTACAATCCGGACGAATGGAAAAACAGTATGGAAGACCTGTCAGACGAAGAAGAATCCGACCTTCCCCCAATTCCCTAATTTCCCAATAACCTTAGACCCCCTACCCTACTGGCAGGGGATACCCCTCTCAACATAAGAGGATATTCATTTCTTCGGCATAGGATATATGTTTTTACTCAAAGGGACATACAATTCAAGACGAAGGGACATACGGTTCAAGGCGAAGAGACATACGGTTCAAGGCGAAGGGACATACGGTTCAAGACGAAGGGACATACGGTTCAAGACGAAGAGACATACGGTTCAAGACGAAGGGAGATACGGTTCAAGACGAAGGGACATACGGTTTAAGACGAAGAGACATACGGTTTAAGATGAAAAGACATACGGTTCAAGGCGCAAGGACATACCGTATATTACCAAAGGATATACCTTCCAAGTTAAAAAGAGGGAACTAGTTCCAAATTACCCGGCTGAAATCCACACATTCCAAAAATTCCTCAAAAATTCTTTAGTTTCAATTGCCTGTAAATACTGGGGTTAAAACAAATCTGCCAAATCCTGTAAAAATAATCTCACCGGCCTAGCGACAATTCACCTTATGTATGATGGAGGACATGAGATATGAAAACCTTAAACAGCCACCAAGACACAAAGACACTAAGTCCTCTGTGGACTCTGTGTCTCAGTGGCAGATATGGAGAAAAAGTATGTTAGAAGAAATCATCAGGACAGGCATAGTGATGCCCGCCCCGGAGCCGGAACCGGCTCTCCCACCCACAGTGCCACCCCGAAATAATCGGGACTCCACTGCGGTTTCGGAGGCAAACAAAAACCTTTGGGACTATATGGGTTCTGCGACACTGCTTGAGGCAGTAGAAGGCGGAATCGTGAGCCAAATAGAGGCAGAAGTAGTTATGGAGATTGCCTCTTACAGGCGCTCGGTTAATTACACCGCATTGGCTGTAGGCATCAGCACTGAAAGAGTCATAGAACTCTATCAGGCGGGAATCAGGAAACTGAGGAGATGGCTGTCCAGATAATCTTTGCCACAGAGACACAGAGTGCACAGAGAAAAAAGTAATTGGTTTGCCAGATAGGCATCTGCGCTTCTCCCGAATGAACTTGCCCGAGTGGGATACTCACGGGACGCCGTGAGCAAGTTGCTTGGGTATCCCCGTTCGGCGCCGCCGGTGCGGATAGGCGAACTAATGCTATTAAACATTAAAAACCGTAACACGAATTAATACGAATAAAAACGAATTTAACGAATATTCGTGCGATTCGTCAGATTCGTGTGATTCGTGTTCAAAGAAAGGAAAGTATTATGTCAACAATAGTAAGTAAAGTGAGGTTGTTCGTGCCGCTGGACTTGACCACAGTCCCGGAACACGTCAGCAATGACTGGCGCGATTCCCTGAAGAGCAAGGCAAAGGTAATTGATGAGAAACGGAAACTCATCATACCGGACGAGATGGCTTACAAACTCAAACTGGCAGGTCCTTCCAGCGAGGGTTATGCGCCGTTCCCGTCTGCTACCTTTAAGTCACGCAGCGGTAAGACCCGTGATGACATCGTCAATACCCAGGCCGAGAACGTGCTGAACACCTTCAATAAATACGAAACCAAGTTGCTTCGGGCATTTGAGGAGATTGAAGGCGAAATCGGTAAACGTTACAAGGAAAGCGTTGACAATGCGGTTGACCTTTTCGTTACCAGAATGGCAAAACGGACTCTGCCTTTTACCGGTGAGAAGACCATCGGTATATCGGTATCCGGTATTGCCCCGCTCTGGCTGACTGACGAGCCAACAGCCGAAGGTCGTATCCGCGGGGCTGACATAGTCATATCAGGCGGACCGGTCAATGTGGCACAGACCACAACGGTTGATACCAGAACTGCCCTCAAGGCGGCTCTGGCACAGCAACTGACCAAAAGCGGCGTGATTATCCTTGATGGCCAAATGCAATCTGCGGTATTTACCAAAGAGAACGACGCCATCAATGCGATAATCAAGGGCTTGCAGGATTCCACGACTTATGTGCCGTTCACTACAGGTGGCGGTAGTCATTGCGACTACATCCTGGTGGATGGCAAGATGTTCCTGGAAATCCAGGTGTCCATACCGTAAATGGAACCACAGATAAACACAGATGGACACGGATGAAATACTCTGTGTCCTCTGTGCCTCTGTGGCAAACAAATTAACTAACCACGAATTAACACGAATGAACACCAAACTTTGTGTTCGGAGTTTATCCCGCCACAGGCGGGATGTCTTAGTGTCTTCGTGGCAAAGAAAGGATTTTTTATATGTCAAACACAATTAAACCGGGTGAGGTAACAACACCCAAAATCGCAAGTTATGCGGTTACCGAATCCAAACTGGCTAATAATGCGGTTACCACCGATAAAATCAAAGACGGTGCTGTCAAGACCGACAAGATTGCTGATAAGCAGGTTACCGGCGATAAGATTGCCGACCGTTCAATCACCACTACCAAGATTGTGGATAATGCAATAACCACGAGCAAGATTACAGACGGGGCTGTGACCAGAGATAAGATAAGCGATGGAGTTATGGGCAGACCGCTTACACCGCCGGTGGCTTCGGTTGAAATCGCTGATAATGCAGTAACTGAAACCAAACTCCAGAACAATGCCGTAACCACGGATAAGATAAAGGATGGAGCGGTGAAGGGTAGTAAGATTGAGACGAATACCATCACCCAGGGCAAAATTGCGGCTAATGCAGTCGGAACAGGTGAACTAAGAGATGCTTCTGTAACAACGCCGAAAATACTTGATGGTGCTGTTACGCCGGAGAAGTTATCTTTTATTCCGGGCGGAGCGAGACCTTTGGTGCCACCACTCGCTTCAGAGGAGATAGCCAATGATGCAGTGAACAGTGAAAAGTTAGCAGTGAACAGTGTAATAACAGAGAAGATAGCCGATGGCGCGGTAACAATACCTAAATTAGGTTTTAAGGTTGTGGGAGTTGTGATTCTGCAAGGACAATATAACGGAGATTCAGTTGCTGACCCTGATTTGGTCAATGGACAAATTTTAGGATTTTATCCGACCAATCAAAGGAGTGGTGAGATACAAATAATAGCCCTGAATATATTCGGTTCGATCAGGGTTACCCTGCTCGCCCCGGCATTGTATGATAGTAGATTTTCGGTAGTAGTCCTTTTCTAACTACCATGTGCCC
>JAZDFP010000309.1:0-11218 GCA_043807745.1 Planctomycetota bacterium | reverse complement strand
ATTTTCGTTAAGTTCTTCTCGCAGAATCCCTGATAAATTATCAATTTCAGATTTAGATGCTGATACTGGCAAAACTAATTCGTTGTAAGAATAATCATTACTAATCAACCCATTGAAAGCCAGTGCCGTTTTTTCTAATTCTTTTATTCCTTTTGAAGGTTGGTATAGTTTTTTACTATCGCAGACTGTTAGTTTATCGGATTTTTCTCTACGATTGCTGATAATACCGGATAAGGTTTTCCACAAACATATTGTTTGAGGAATGGAACTTCTATTAATAAGAAAAGTATCGGGTAATTCAAAAATAACCGCGCTAACCACTAATGGCCCTAATTGTGGACCATAACCCGCTTCATCAATACCAACAAGGTAGAAAGACATAATTATCCGATATAAAAGGCATGAATCTTATTATGAATATTTTCAGAGGACCAAGACAATAATTCCACTGATATACAATATCAAGACAAAAAGATTTAACACCAAACCGATAACGGCTAATGTCTTTTTGCGTTCCTGCTGTAAAATTCCTTTGAGACTGCTGGTCAATCCGACAATAACTATAATAATATTGAATACAGCCAATACTGTCAATACCAGTTGATTTGATGAAGTCAAGTGATTATTAGCTCGAAAAACCATAAAGAGCGTAATATTAAGAAGTAAAATAAATACTGCCAGTGACCCCAAAACTATTCCTGTGATACCCAGTCCACTATGTGAAAAAGGACGATTCATACAAACATGTGTTATTAAAATTTTAACCTGGCAAAAATAGTCAAACTAAAATTAAAGCAAGAAATAGTCTTATTATCCACTTGTGTTGCCTTGGTCAAAACCCAGTCTTCGGTTGTGATGAGCCCTAAAGCAAAAGAATCAGAAAGATATTGATTTAATCCCATAGAATACGAAAAAATCGAACTTATATCATCAGGATTTGTATTATAATAATCTTGTAATCCTCCCATAATACTCAGATGAATAAAAGACCTTTTATATAATTGTCCGCTTAATCCAAAACCTGCTAAATAGGTATCAACCTGTGCTTTTTTCTTCTGGTTATCCACCTTATGTTCTGAATAACGATATTCTATGATAAACGGGGAACTGGTAACCTCGCGCAGAGTCGAATCAGATGTTGCAATAAGAGGATAAGTGTTATAGCGTCCGAACGTTTCTTGTCTGTAGTTAACTCTTAATCGATATCCGACCACATCATTAATTTTAATATTATTATCAAAATAGGTGCATTGAGGGCCGATTTCAATCATCAATTTTTGCCACCACGACCGGCTGGAAAATTCCTCATGGTAATTATTTACTAATCTATCAAGCTCTACTCTGATATCCTTTAATGATTTCTCCAATTGGGTTACTTTATCATTAAGTTCTTTGCCTTTTTCTAGTTGCTTATTCTTTAATGTTTCTATTATTTGTTGTTTCAATTCATTAATTTCTGTTTGAAGAGTCTCTCTTTTCTTTTCAACCGCATAAACCTGAGAACGTATCAAAACAGAAGGAGAATCTATGACCTGTTCAGCATTAATCGCATTATTGGTTCCAGTAACCACATCGGCTATGACCGGTATTAATGACATAGTCTGTAATAAAACGATTATCAAAAATATCAACCG
Source organism: Planctomycetota bacterium (assembly GCA_043807745.1). Taxonomy (GTDB): domain Bacteria; phylum Planctomycetota; class MHYJ01; order JACQXL01; family JACQXL01; genus JAZDFP01. Next base: position 9,584 of record JAZDFP010000309.1, on the reverse strand, counting down.
GATTTTATTCATAGCGTAATGCTTCAATCGGGTTAAGACGAGACGCCTTCCAAGCTGGCCAGAATCCGAAGAATATCCCGACACTGGCTGAAAATAAAACCGCCAATATTACCGAAGCCGGAGAAACTGATATAGGCCATTTATAAATCTGCGAGATAATCTTAGCTGCGGAATAACCAAGAATTATTCCAAAAATACCGCCAATAGATGAAAGTACGGCTGATTCAACCAAAAACTGCAGCAATATATCTTTGCCTCTGGCACCGATAGCCATCCTCACTCCTATTTCCTTAGTTCTTTCTGTCACAGACACAAGCATGATATTCATAATTCCGATGCCGCCGACTATCAGCGAAATAGAAGCAATCACGGTCAGAAGCAATGTCATTAATCTTGCTGTTGAAGTAATCATATCAGTCATTTCAGTCATATCGCGGATGTTAAAATCATCACCTGACATCAAATTATGTCTTTGACGCAAAAGCGCACTTACCTCTGATTTTGTTTTGGGTATCATTTCTGTTGATGTAGAACTTACCAAAATCATATCTACCGTATTAAAAGATGAACCTTGCAGGACTCGGCTGACTGTTGTCCAGGGCGCCAAAATCACGTCATCCTGATCCTGCCCAAAAGCAGAAGCCCCCTTGCGTTTTAGAATACCAACTATTTTAAAAGGAATACTCTTGATTTTTATCATTTTGCCTATGATATCAGCTTCGTTCTCATCCTGGAAAAGATTGTCAACAATAACACCGCCCACAATACAATTTTTAACCGCATTATTGATATCGGATTCGGTAAAAAACTCACCTTGCGACATTGATAAACTTCTTATAGTCAAGTAATCCAAACCTATACCCTGAATACTGGTGCCCCAGTTTTTTTCCTTATAAACAATCTGTCCGTGCGCCCTAATCATAGGAGAAACCGCCAAAACAGTATTGCATTCTTTGCCAATCGCTTCACAATCCTTGATTGTCAAAGTAGATTTACTTCCCATACCAAAACGGACTCCACCGCCTGTAGCGCTGCCCGGGAATATCATCAGTACGTTATTACCCATATTTTTTATCTGTTCTTTAATCATAGCGGTAGCGCCTTGGCCTACGGCAATAACCGCAATCACCGCGGCAATACCAATGACGATTCCAATAATAGTCAGAATTGAGCGGGCTTTATTGCGTAGTAAAGCCCTTAAGGCAATGCGTTGTGCAATCACAAGGTTCATATAATCATCCCGTCTTTAATGTGGATAATTTTCTTTGCAAAAGCTGCCACATCATGTTCATGGGTAATCATAACAATTGTCAGCCCATGACTATTTAGTTTACGAACTATCTCCATTATTTCCACGCTTGACTTGGAATCCAGGTTGCCAGTCGGTTCGTCCGCCAGCAAGAATTTGGGCTGGTTGACCAGTGCCCGGGCAATGGCTACACGCTGCTGTTGTCCGCCGGATAACTGGCTGGAATAATGCCTGGTCCGGTCGCCTAAACCCATCTGCTCCAATATTTCCATAGCCCGCTTATGTCTTTCTTTAGTGGTTAATGAACAGCCGTAAAAAAGGGGCAATTCAACGTTTTCCAGAGCCGAGGTACGCGAGAGCAGGTTGAAATTCTGGAATACGAACCCAATTTTCTTATTACGTATCGTTGCCTGCTCATCACGGCTAAGGGTTGATATGTCAATTCCTTCCATATGATATTTACCACTGGTCGGCCGGTCAAGACAACCGATAATATTCATCAGTGTAGTTTTACCTGAACCGGATGCGCCCATAATGGCTATGAAATCGCCTTCATTAATAGTAAGAGAAACGCCCCGCAGAGCCGGGATATCAACCTCACCCAACCGATATGTCTTGGTTATGTTTTCAAGTGAAATAAAGGACTGCATAATAAATATCTTTAGCGCACTCTGACGCCGCCTCTGCCGGGGAACTGCGGCATAAAAGGATTTACCAACGCTTCTTCACCTTTTTTAATCGTGCCGGTAACTACATCTTGTCCTTCGGTGATATCGCCTTTTAAAACCTCGGTAAAAGAACCATCTGTTATGCCGATTATAATATTGATAGGTTTTAAATCACCGTTATCCAAAACCCAGATTCGTTTCTTGGTCTGTGCCTCTTTATTATTCGTTGATCTATTTCTAATCATTCCGCTTCGGTCTTGACGCCGGCCGCTTCGGGCTTCTGGCGTGATGGCTGAACCATCGTTTTGGACTTGGGCCGTGCCTGATAACACCGCTGAATCTGAAAAAGTAACTGCTTCCGTATCTTCAGGAACCGTTATTTTTGACATTACTTCATCCGAAGGCACAAAACGCAGGGCGGCGTTAGGCACCCGCAAAACGTTTTCACGCTTTTCTACTTCAAAAGACAGGTTGGCAGTCATGCCCGGTAACAGTTTCTCTTCAGGATTGTCCGCATTGATGATGACCGTATAGGTTACCACATTTGAAACCGTGGTGGGCGAGAGCCGGATTTGTTGCACCCGCCCGACGAATTTATTGTCTGGATAAGCGTCCACTGTGAATCTTACAAGTTGTTTTAATGAAATCTTGCCAATATCGGATTCAGCCACGTTGGCCTGAATCTGGACCTTGGTAAGGTCATTGGCAATTATAAACAAAGTTGCCGCTGAGAAACTTGCCACGACGGTTTGCCCCTCATCAACATTTTTTGAAATAACAATGCCGTCAATAGGCGACTTTATGGTGGTATATGCCAGATTTATTTGCGAATTATTTAATGTAGCCTGGGCCTGTTCCACACCTGCATTGGCAACCTCCAGTTGGGCCACCAGAGAATCGTAAGAAGCTACGGCTGTATCTAAGTCCGATTGGGAAATCAGGTCTCTTTTGGCTAATTCCTTAGAACGTTCTAATTCCTTCTGGGCTTGCTTCAGGCTGGCTTCTACTTTCTTGACGTTGGCAATACTACTGATTAAGCTGGCTTTATCCTGGGTAACTCGTGCCTCATAAGTAGCCGGGTCAATCTGGGCAATCAAATCGCCTTCTTTTACCCGGGCATTGAAATCCACATATAATTTCTTTATCGGGCCATTGACCTGCGTACCAACCTGAACCTGTTGCAGTGGCTGGACTACGCCGCTGGAACTGACCGTCTTGATAACCGTGCCTTTATCAACCTTAACGGTTCTGTATCCAACCACTCCGTTACCATCATTGCTCATAAAAAAATAATATAGCACAACACCGATAATAACAATTGCAACAATAATAATAGTTTTCTTCATATTCATATCACATCTTTCTTTTACCGCTATTAAAGTCAATAAAAGCTTCGGGTTATTTATTGTAACCAGAAACAATCTTTTCTAATGCTGCTTTGGCAATCAGGTAATCAAACTGCGATTGAATATTATTCTCCTGCAATTTGGTGAATGTTATCCGGGCATCAGTCAATTCAACAGATGATGCCTTGCCGATTCGGTAACGTTCCTCAACCAGGACTAAATTTTCCTGTGCCTGTTGCAGGATAAGATTATTTACAACCAATTTTTCCGATGCATCATGCATCTGGTTTTGGGCGCGGCTGATATCAAGATAAAGACGCTGTTCTAATGAGCTCAATGAAGCCCGGGCTGATTTAAGATTGGCTACGGCAGATTTTATCGCAGCGGTTTTTTGGCCTCCATTGAAAATATCAAAACTCAGTAAGGCGCTAAGCGCCCGGTTCCAGGTCAGGGGAAACTCGCTGCCGCCAAAAGAATAAGAACCGCTTAATGATAATGAAGGCCAGAGCGAGGCAACGGCATTATCAACTCCGGCACTGGCTGACTTGACTCTTGTCTCCTGTGCCTTAAACTCGGGATTATTCTCCTTTGCCAGATTCAATAACTTGTCTATCTCAACTGCAGAAATACCTGTCTGTGTTATGTTGCCTGAGAATTTTTCTATCTGATAACTCGGGTCTTCGGCTAACCCAAGCACATTATTAAGAGTTTGGCGGCTCAAATACAGGGCGTTTTTGGCACTGATTAAACTAAGCTGAGCATTGCCTACATTCACCTCTGCCTTGGTAATATCATATCTTATCTTTGTGCCTACCTCAAAAAATCCCTTTGCCTGTTCCAGGTATTTCTCATTTTGCCGCAAAGATTCTTCAGCCAAACGTACCGCAGATTCCTGTCTGAGTACATTATAATATGTCTCTTTAACAGAAAAGCCGAGATTACTCTTGGCAGTAATCAAATCATATTCCGAAGCCTGAGCATCATAATACGCCTTGCGAACTGCAGACGGTGTCTTATCAAAATCATAAATAAGTTGGCTGGCTGAAAGGTTTTCTGAATAAGAATCGCTTGTTTTGGAAGATTCCTGGCCTGCCACGCTATTGTTTGTCCTTTTGCCATAACTGCTGCTGGCGCTGGCTTGAGGATAGTAATTGCTTTTTGCCTGCTTTAATTGCGCCTGAGCGGATTTTAACCGCTCCTGCGCTTGAATGACTGTCGGATTATATTTCAGGGTAATTTCAAGGGCTTTATCAATAGTTAAAACAGTATCTTTATTAAGTCCAATTTCAGCGGCCTTGACGGTCCGCTCGCCCGGCGGCAAAACTTCTACCTTTTGGACCTTGCGTGCCTCTGACACAGTGCTGCATCCTGCAACCAGAAAAACCAGAACGAATAAATAGAAAAAATAATGGCATTTCATTTTAGTTATCATAAAATATCCTTAAATAATAAACAATAAAAATAATTATTAATCTGATTGTTCTAACAACCCATCTTTTAATCTCAATATTCTTCCCGTTCTCATTGAGATTTCTTGATTATGAGTAACGATTAAAATCGTATGTCCTTTGTGCCATAATCTTTCTAAAATAGAAACGATTTCTTCGCCTGATTTGGAATCCAAGTTCCCGGTCGGTTCATCAGCCAGAATAATTGAAGGGCTATTTACTAAGGCACGCGCGATAGCTACTCGCTGCATCTCTCCACCTGAAAGTTCAGTTGGCTTATGATCTACTCGTCCGCCTAACCCAACTTCTTCCAGGAGTTGTCGAGCTCTTTTTTGTCTTTCTTTATATTTTATTCCACTAAAAATCATTGGCAGTTCCACATTTTCTAAAGCCGTAGCATAAGGTAAGAGATTAAAATTCTGGAAGACAAACCCAATCTTTTTATTCCTTATTTCAGCAAGTTTGGTATGATGAAGTCTATCCACCCTTTCTTCTTCTAAAAAGTATTCTCCGTCAGAAGGCGTATCTAAGCAACCAATAATATTTAAGAGAGTGGACTTGCCTGAACCTGAAGGACCCATTAACGAGATAAACTCTCCTTTTTTAACCAGAAGGTTAAATCCCTTAAGCGCTTCAACCCTGACTTTATCAGTGCCATAGACCTTTTTTATCCGGTTCATTCTAATCATCTAAAATCGCCTCTCATTTTTTTACTCATATCTAAGCGCCTCAATCGGGTTTAATTTAGTAGCCCGGCGCGCCGGGAAAAAACCAGCGGCTATGCCGATCAAACTGAGAATCAAAACAGTAAGTAAAATAATTTCCAGAGAAATTACCGGATGGGCAAAGTAATCCGCCGCCTCTCCTTGCAGAGGAATTTGCAGGAAGAGGTAAATAAAGGTAAAAGCCATGGCCATACCCACGCAGCCACCCCAGAGTGAGATAATAAGCGATTCACCTAAAAACTGCATCATAATAGTTTTCCGCTGTGCGCCCAGGGCAATCTTGATGCCGATTTCCTTAGTGCGCTGCTTTACCGTGGCAAAACTTATATTAGCGACGCCAACACCTCCGGCAATTAGACTCATTGCACCGATAATGATAAGAAACAACTTTAATCCCAATAATATTTTTCCCATAGTGCGCTGGTTTTCCAATACGTCCCAAAACCATAAGGCGTTTTTATCTTTAGAGTCAAATTTATGCTTACTGCCTAAAAGAGTATATACGGCTTTCTTTATCTTCTCGGCATGATTTATGTCATTAGGGCGGTAAATAATTGTACTAATATATTCTCCTTTTTGGAATAACACTTTATAAGTAGAAAAAGGAATCCTTGCTACCTTAGCATCAGGAACTTCAGCAAAACGGCTTTGTAGCTTCTTTTTCATAATGCCAATTACCATAAAGGGAATGCTATTAATGGATATTGTTTTACCTACGGCTTCTTCATCACCGAATAAGTCTTTCTTTAATTCATCCCCTAAAAAAACCACCCGATGGCAGTATGTTATATCCAAGTCATTAATAAATCTTCCGCCTTTTTCAGGATAATGATTTCTCAGCTCTCCATAACAAGGATAGACGCCAGAGAGAGTAATGTTCACGGTTTTTTTATTATAAGACAATACATTATTCCCTTTAGCGGCCAGTGGACAGATGAGGTCAATTTCGGGTATTTTTTCTTTCATGAATGTTACATCATCTTCGGTAAGACGAATATCCCTTCCTTTAGGAAGTCCATGGTAAGGTAAAGAAGTTTGGCTTCCGTATATCAGAACGATACTTTCACCAATCCCTTGTTGAGATTTTTGGAATTGATTCATTAATCCGTGGCCAAAAGCCAGGAGAATAACTATGGTCAGCGTTCCCCATGCTAAGGCTAAGGTGGTTAAGACAAAGCGTTTCCTTTGCCTTTGAAAATCCGCCCAGAACAAACGATAGGTTAATGATTTCATAACCTGAGTGCCTCCACTGGATTAAGGTGCACGGCCCGCCGGGCCGGAGAAAGACCGGCAATAAAACCTATTATGCCTAAAATAATCATCACGATAATTCCTATCGGCAAGGAAATAACCGGATTACCAACATATTCTTTCCATCCAAAAAGAGGGAAAATGGAAATAATGCCATAGGCAATAATGATGCCGATGATGCCGCCCATCAGAGTGATACCGATTGTTTCCGTAATGAATTGGGTCATAATAAAAGACCGTTTTGCACCCAGTGCTATCTTAAGTCCGATTTCTTTTACCCGCTCTTCAACCACGACATTCATAATGCTGGCCACACCTATCCCGCCCACTATTAAAGTAAATGAACCGATTATGCCTAAAAAGACTTTGAGCGCAATCAAGAAATAAATAAAAAATCTATTTACTTCTGTCGTATCCCAAATGCCCAGTGCATTTTTATCGGACGCACTAAATCTATGTTTTTTACCTAAGACCTGTTTAACCTTGGTTTGGACAGATTCAGACAGAAGCGGGTCTTTCAAGTTATAGGCGATACTATCCATATGGGTTGTTCCGAATATCAAACTACGAGAAGAAAATAATGATGCCGGAATAAATCCGCTGTCAAAATTATAGAATGAAGCTAATTGCGTTTTAGGCGGCAAATAACCGATCACCACAAAAGGCATATCATTTAAAGTAATATATTTACCCAGAGGTTCCTCATCCTTAAAAAGAGTATTTTTAATGGCATCACCGATAATAATTACTCGCTTTTTTTGCGCCATATCAAAGGCATTAATAAAGCGGCCGCCTTTTTCAGTAACAATCTTTCTTAATGTCCCGAATGAAGGATATACTCCTTCAACTTCCCCAAAATAAGTATTTTTCCCGTATTTGAACTCGGCATTTCCTGAATAATGCGGTGAGATTAAATTGATTTCCGTTATCTGTTGTTTAAGTAAAAAAATGTCCTCAATTTCTAATGAAATGCGTCTGCCCACCCCGTATCCTAAAAAAGGTTCGGAAGTGGCGCCGGACCAAATAAAAACCGGATTTTCACCTATAGCATCCATATTTTGCATCATCTGTCGGGTAAATCCTTCACCAAAAGCAAGTAAGGTAACCAAAATAACGGTTCCCCAAACAATGCCCGAGAGTGTAAGAATAGCTCTGAGTTTTTGTGACTTGATATCACGGAAGAATTGCTTCATATTATTTTATTTCTTTAGGAGGTTCATCAGCAACTTCTTCGTTTTCTTTTAATCCTTCTATGACCTCGATATTCATGCCATCATTCAAACCCACTTTGATTTCCTTTTTCAAAGGATTGGTATCTTTATCATGGCTTTTGACTTTTACAAAAGCCTTGCCCTGTTTTAATTCAACTAAACGTTCAGGTATAATCAGAACATCTTCTTTTTTGTTAATAATTATATGGGCATTAGCCGAATATCCGGCCCGGATAATTACTTCCGGTTGCTTGGTAATTTCTATTTCTATATTAAAACGGTTTGATTCACCGCTTTTTATTGCTTTGGGTGCAATCTTGATGATTTTGCCTTTGATTTCCTTATCAATCAAAGCGCCGATCTCGATTGATGCTTCCATTCCCTCTTTTAACCGGCCGACATCAATCTCATCAACCGTGCCTCTGAAAATGAGATTCTCCATATCTGCAAGAGTCAGTAATTCAGTCCCGGGTTGAGAAGAAGTCAGTGGAACTACCGGATCACCTTCGTTGACCTTACGCTCTAAGATGGTACCTTGCACAGGCGCTCTAATAATGGTTTCAATGTCTTTATCGCCAATCGTTATTTTGCCGCCTTGAATCAAGGCTAACGTTTCCTGAGCCAGTTTATAGCGCAATTCGGCTTCTTGGAAAAGTTTCTGGCTCGTCTCAAAATCCTCTTGACTAATAAGATCTTTTTCGCGGAGTTTCTTTGCTCTCTCGAATGCAGGCTTTGCATTTTCCAGAGCAACCTGGGCTAATTCCATCTGCCTTTTTGCCACGATATAATCAGTCGGCGTAGGATTAGGATTAATCTCCATCACTGGTGTCCCTTCTTGGACCTTATCGCATACTTCCACAAAAATCTTCTTAACAATTCCTCCGATTTGAGATTTTATAGCGATTTCCTTCTTAGGTTCGATTTGACCCATTGCCAGGGCTTTATCAATAATGGTACCCTTTTGCACCTTGACCCACGTTACAGATTCTCTTTTAGACTTACCACTAAAGACCGTACTTACTATCCCAATAATTACGATTAGGATAACTATTCCGATAATGATTTTCTTTAGCATAAATAAACCTCTCTTTTAGGTGTTTCCATTTCTTCTGAGACCAGACTGTCTGATGAATCTATATCAAACATAATTTTTAACTTGGAATTCCCCACCCCTTGGGGCGGGGTAGTTCATTAACATCACTTTTTTATTTTATCTAAATATTCATATATCAAACTTTCCACCTGAACAGGTTGGTCAATCCAGCTAACATGTCCAGCATTTTTTACAATCTTTAATACTACATTTTGAGTTTTTCCAATCCATTCTTTTTGTTTCTCCACAGGAAAAAAGTCATCATCCCCATGAATTACATAAACCGGGAAATCCAAGTGACCGAGTGCTTTAGTAAAATCCCATGTTTGAGGCATTGATTTTACAGCAGCCATTCCAGCCCCTGGGCTGTAATAAAAGTCCCCTTTCAGCTTCTTCCATAATCTAACGTTGTGAAGATTAATTGCCGCAAATGTTATCCTATGCCATAAGCTTCCTTGCTTAGAGGAATAATCTTTACCTTTTTTTGGCTTTAATTCCAATCCATTTTGTGCTAAAGTTTCACTAACTTCTTTTCGTTCCCATCTTTTAAGCACTTCTTGTTCTTCTTGCATGGATTCTTGCAAATTACCGAT
>JAZDFP010000308.1:0-3565 GCA_043807745.1 Planctomycetota bacterium | reverse complement strand
CTGTTCCTTTATTTGCTCGAGTTCACTTTTTAAGGAAATTACCGCATAAGTAATTACCGTATCAATAGATTTGGAACCGATGGTATTTATCTCTCTTAACATTTCCTGACAGATAAAATCAAGTTTCTTGCCTATTTCACTCTTTTGATTCAGTGTAGCGGAAAACTCATTAAAATGGGAATTTAATCGCTGGATTTCCTCGTTAATATCAGCCCGTTGGGCAAATAGCGCAATTTCCATTGCGATATTTTGCTCTAAATTACCTGTTTGTTTCTTTTGATTTACGGCGTTGGGAAATTTATCGGATTCCCGAAAAGAATCATCTAATATATGCCCAACACGTTCCTTGAGAGAATTTTCATAATGAGTCAAAACCTGTGGTGTTCGGCTTTTTATCTGTTTTAACAAAAGAGTCATCTTATTAATACTTTTCTGTAATGTCTTTTTTAGCCGGTTGCCCTCTCTTTTTCTCATTCCTACTAAATTCACTAAAGCCTGCTTGACAATCATTGAAATACAATGCCATTCCCTATTGCTGATGAAATCACACTTAACAGACGGTTCTAAAACCCCGGGCAAATTAATAATGGTTTTCAGGGAAATAGATTCTTTTAATCCTAACAGAACTTGCATATTCTTCAGTTCTTTGTAGTAATCTTTCAGCATTGACCGGTTAATAATTAATTTCCTGTCGTTATCCGAAGATAATTTCAAGAAAAAGTTTATAGCGCCTCTATGAACATATTGACGGATAAGTTTTTCAATATCATCTTCATAGCCGGCCATCATCTCCGGCAGGTTCATCTTAATATTTAAAAACCTATTGTTTACGGAACGGACTTCTACTCTAACTCTAAACTTATTACTACAAGCTCCCCGAAACTCGCCATAGCCGGTCATACTATTCATATTGCAAAAAGTATTTTCCTATACAACGATTATAGTTTCAATCCTCTGGAACCCGGTTTCTCGGTCGGTATACCTTTTTGACAGAGTGGGCATTTATCAGGCTGGTAAATAGGAGGCGTTACTTTTATAATAGAGTTGAATTCCACGCCGAATAACCCTTCGGTTTTCTCGGGACGGCGATCAACAAGTGAAATGATTCCGATTACCTTGCCATTATGCTTTTCGATTACATCGATCACCTCTTTTACAGAACCTCCGGTCGTAATAACATCTTCAGCCACAATAACCTGCGCATCAGCATCAATAGCAAAACCTCGTCTTAATGTTAAATTACCTTCTACCCGCTCAACATACATCGCCTTTGATTTTAATAGCCGGCTTAATTCATACGATAAAATAATACCGCCTAAAGCCGGACCAATAACAATATCAATATTTTTATCCTGCCACGGCTTTATCAACTCTTTACAAAGTTTCGATGTAATATCGGGCCTTTCCAGAATCCGGGCACATTGAACATAAGTATCACTGTGATTACCCGATGTAAGAACAAAATGTCCTTTTTGAATTGCCTGAACTTTCTCAAATATGCGTTTATAATCTGTCATTTTTTATATAAAACATCTTTAGAAATAAGATATTCTAAAATTATTTTTATTATTATCTCATTTCCCGGTCGGTGAAACAGGCTCTTGACTTTCTTTCGGTTTATTATCTTCTTTGGGTGTTTCTACAGGCGTCTGAGGAGTCTGCGACGTAGATTGCGTCGGGCTGACAGGAGTAACTGTTGATTCCTGTGTTGTTGATATCGGTGTTGTTGTTTCTGTTGTTTTAGTTAACGGTTCCTTAGGAGCCGGTTTTTCACGGCTGAGTAAACCGCCTCTTGAACTTGTGCGAGGTATTTGTCCTAACACGATAGCCAATAATAAAAAAATCACGGCGAGAACCACTGTAATTTTTGTCGCCACAGAAACGGCTTTAACACCCAGGAAAGAATCCATTCCACCGCCGCCACCAAGGGCACCCGCCAATCCGCTTTCACTGTAATGCGGCTGGACTAAAATTACAATGATTAATAATATACACGCCACAACAAATATAACCGTCAGAAGAATTGCTACTAATGCCATAAAATATAACCTTTCATCTAGAGCCAGTTGGAGCGGAGCGATTTACTGGCTCTTATCCCGACAGACTTCGTCGGGGTTATTAAAAAATTAGATATTTAAGATTTCTTAACGGCGTTAACAATTTTTGTAAATGAATCGGCAGAAAGAGATGCCCCGCCTACTAAAGCGCCATCAATATCCTCTCCGCTTATCAGTAATTGAATATTATCCTGATTAACACTCCCGCCATAAATAATCCTAACCTCTCTGGCAATAACATCATCGCTCAGATGAACCAACAATTTCCTGATAAAAGAATGCGTTTCCTGTGCCTGTTCCGAGGTAGCATTTTTACCCGTGCCAATCGCCCAGACCGGTTCATAAGCAATGACTATCTGGTTATATTTATCAGGTGGTATATCATCAAGCCCATTTTCTATCTGGGAACGGATAACTTTCTCGGTAGCATTTTCATTCCGTTCCTCTAATAATTCACCGACACAAAAAATAGGTGATATTCCGCCGGCTAAGGCAGATTTTATTTTCTTATTGATAATATCGTTATCATCCTTGAATATCTGGCGACGTTCAGAATGACCGATAATAACATAGGTACAGCCGATATCTTTAAGCATATCTGTAGAAATCTCGCCTGTAAAAGCACCTTTCTGTTGGAAATATACATTCTGTGCACCCAGTTTTATCTCAGAACCTTTCAAGATATTTCGCACCGCAGGCAGATAAACAAAAGGAGGACACAACACAATCTCTTTTTGTTCTATATTCTTAAGATTATCCTTAAGATTATTAACCAGTGTTGTTGCCTCCTGTAAAATAGTATTCATTTTCCAGTTAGCAGCAATAAAAGGTTTTCTCATCAATCAATCTCCCCCGCACTTAAGTTTTTACATTAGCAAAGTCAACAACCTCTACCTTGTTCATTTGGCATTTATAATTATTTATACAATATAATTTAATTTAAGTGCAGGGTCAAATAAAATATACTTTTATTTAGAAATATTGGTATCCTTCGTTAAAACTATAGAATGCCATTTTAACAAATGTAGCTCGGTCCACTCCGCCCCGATGCCCATTCCACGAGATTAACCCCGTTAGAAATAGGTCGTCTAAAGACGACCGTGATTTAGGTTTAAGCGCCTCTGACAACTCATAGAACAAGAATACATTGAAATTATTTAATATCTAACAGCATTTCTAACTGGGTTAACATCAACCACGGATTTAATCTGTGTAATCTGTGGTTTGATAAGCGCCGGGCCGCATGTTTTGGATGTGCCTGATGAAATGTTGAACGAGCAATTATTTGACAAAGAAAAAATAAACGGCTATCTTGTGAGTTCCTAAAGGCAGAGCCAACCGAGAAAGAAATGACCGCCATAATAAAAGCAACCAAAGTCGGCAGGCCATTGGGTGATAAAAACTTTATTATTAAGATTGGTAAGTTGTTGGACAGGCATTTCCTAAAAACAGCGCCTGCTAAATGAGAAAAATAGCCATGCAGGAGGCGAGGTGTGTGTCACATGATG
>JAZDFP010000307.1:0-3421 GCA_043807745.1 Planctomycetota bacterium | reverse complement strand
TGACCCTTATATGACAATGGGTTATGGCAATACCCCCTCCCATCCCCCCTGATAGAGCCCTACTACCGTCCCACCCCCTCACCCCTTGTGCCTCACCCTCTAATCCCTTGTGTGGCGATAGCGGTTAGATGGTGTGGCTATACCCAATCCCTTGCAGGGCTATAGTAGTTAGAGGGCGAGGCAATACCTAATCCCTTGTGGAGTGATAGCGATTAGGGAGTGTGGCTATATCCCACTTCTTGTGTGGCTATACCCCGCCTCTTGTGTGGCTATACCCAGCCTCTTGTGTGGCTATATCCCGCCTCTTGTGTGGCTATACCCCGCCTCTTGTGTGGCTATATCCCACCTCTTGTGTGGCACTACCCAATAGACTGTGAGGCGGTAGCGGTTAGATGGTGTGGTTATCTATCACCCCTTGCAGAGCCAGATAGATTATCCCTACTTGACGGCAGGCAGGTTTACAGTGGTTAAAAAAACCCCATTAGAAAGTCGGAACTTCCTAATGGGGTCGATATTCTGGTGCTCAATTATTTTGATTGAGGATTGAAGAAGGTTTCCATTTTCTTCATATTCTCGTCCATCAGTTTCCAATACTGTTGTTGGGCTTGTTTTGCCTTGTTAGTCCAGTCATTCAGAAGTTTCTGGCTCTCTTCCTGTATAAGCAGACCTTGTTTGGCAAGTGCATCAAATGTCTTCTCGTACTGTTCTGCAGACGTTTTCATTATCTGCATTGTTGTGGTGGTATAATCTTTTGCCAGATTAAAAATTGTTTGTGCCACTTTTTGTTGGTCGAACATATTATTTACTCCTTTTCTTTATATGCTTTTATAGATGTTAAAAAAAGTCCGTGGTATTCCTTTAGCCCCGTTAGAAGATATCCCTGCCTTTTTCTAACGGGGACATTAGTCGCATTCGCAGTGCATTTTTTATCCCTCCTCCTTATATTTTAAATTAATGGTCAAGAAAATAATATTATTTAGTAAACGGATTTAACAGATTAAACTGAATATAATTTTCATCTGCTAAATCAATTTCCCTCAAAATGTGGATTAACCAGACGTTTTATAAGTAATTTATCAGCTCCAAAATTAACTAATAATCCTAATTTTAAGTTCGCAGCTTTGAGATAACTCAAAACTTGTGCTTCATACATCGGATGCATCTCAGATACCGCTTTTAGTTCCAAAATAATCTTACTAAAGGCAATCAAATCAGCCCGATATTCATCAATTATTTCACCGTCATATTGAATAGGAATTGGTTCCTCACGGTTAAACGATATTTCATTCTTGGTGAATTCTTTAATCAGGGCTTTCTTATATGTTTCTTCTCTAAACCCTGGTCCTAATTTGTTGTAAACATTCATCAAGCATCTTCTGATTTTGAAGGTTAAATCATTATAAATGAGTTCTTTTGCCATATCTAATCTGATTTAACAGATAACCTGTTCAATCTGCTTAATCCGTTTACATATAATTCCCTATACCTAAATTGATGAGGAAAGATTAGTATTATACCAAGTAATAAATATTTGTCAAGGACAATTTTATTATTAATGTAAATTTATATTTCTATTAGTTTTTATTTTAATAAGATGGAAAATCATATTAATATTAGCCACCAAGACACACATTCGCTTCGCTCAGTGTAAACTCCGAAAACAATCAATTAATTTCTTTTAGTGTCTTTGTGCCTTTGTGGCAGATTTTTCTTGACCCCGTTAGAAATAATTTGATATTAATAAACGAATTCAATAATTTAAGGATAAGAAAATAGTATTTCTTGAATGAAAGGGGATAAATTATGAGTAAGGAGTATTGGATGGAGCGTGATAAATCGCATAAGGAGCATTATCTTTTCAGCGAAGAGTTTTTTGGCGCCGAAGCGCCCGGTATTATTTACGAGAAAAAGCCTATCATTAATCCCGCAACTAACGAGACTGTCAAGGGTCTTTATTCGGCATGGATAACGTTGAATAATCCGGCCCAGTATAATTCTTATAACACCAGGATGGTCAAGGGCGTTATTGCCGGATTCCAACGCGCTTCCTGCGATAATAGTGTAGTAGTCGTTGTTTTCACGGGCGCCGGAGATAAGGCATTCTGCACCGGCGGTAATACCAAGGAATATGCCGAGTATTATTCTATGAATCCGACCGAATACGGTAATTATATGGATTTGTTTAATGCAATGGTGGATGGGATACTTAATTGCAAGAAGCCGGTAATCTGCCGTGTGAACGGGATGCGCGTAGCGGGTGGTCAGGAAATCGGGATGGCGTGTGATATGACGATTTCGTCCGACCTGGCGATATACGGTCAGGCAGGTCCGCGGCACGGTTCAGCACCGGACGGCGGGGCAACCGATTTCCTGCCTCTCTTTATCGGCATAGAAAACGCACTCTGGTCCTGCACTTCCTGCGAAATCTGGAGCGCCTATAAAATGAAATTGCTGGGTTTAGTCAGCAAGGTCGTTCCGGTAATTAAACAGAACGGTAAATTTATCCGTAATCCTTTAATCGTTACTGACCGCTACGTAGAAGACGGCGAGATTGTTTACGGCGAATTTAAGAAAGGCAAAGAGGCAGAAGATGCCAAGACGTTCATCAAGACCGCTCAGACTGATTTTGAATTACTTGATAAGGCGGTTCATAATATTATATGGACAATGACCAACCTGATGCCGGGTTGCCTGATTAAAACAATTGATAGCGTTCGTTTGAAGAAGAAGGTTTACTGGGACCAGCAGAAACTGCCTAACCGCCACTGGTTAGCCGCTAATATGGCGACTGAGGCATTCATCGGGTTCAATGCCTTTAACACCAAGAAAATCACCGGCAAGGATGTCATAGATTTTATTAAATACCGTCAACTTTTAGCAGAAGGGCATCCGTTTGACGAAGAGTTAATCAGTCAAGTGATGCCTAAGCCGAAATAAGCCACAGATTATATCCGCCGGAGGCGGCGTCGCCTTTGGCGAGGCCTCGCCTACGGGCGGGTGAGCTTCGGAAGGGCAAGCCATACCGAATAAATAAGATGTCCCCGGAATGATGCCATTAAGAATTTAAGGACAAGGAAAGGATGGTAAATATGGAAGATTTATCAAGTACTGCTCGGAAACTTTTAGAAAAGGATTCTAATACGAGTACACCGGGTTGTAATCCTGACGATCAAAGAAAGTTCCTTAGTGCCTTTATAGAAGAATTTGATAACATAGATGATGTTGATGTAAAAAAAGCAGTTGAGATAGCCCGGAAACTTAAAGGATCTAAGTCTCTCTCTGATTGGAAAATACTTGATGGAGAAAGACGGGCTCAGTTTGTAGGTATCTTAAACACGGTTATAAATAAAGAGGAATGTTTAAAATTAGATGACTTTCCGGCGGCTGAACTGGAAGAATTAAGGGATCAATTAAAAAGTAA